>NZ_PYCI01000163.1:0-13883 GCF_003015105.1 Chroococcidiopsis sp. CCALA 051
GTGTTGTCCCCCTTATGAAGGGGGGTTGGGGGGATCGTATTGTTTTTAAGCGGAGTTGAGAAGGATCTAAAACTATGCTAACGAGCGATCGCGCTGCTGTTGATGCTGCAATGCCGCATAAAGCCGATTCAAGGCGTTGACGTATGCCTGGGCAGAAGCAACGATAATGTCTGTATTTGCTGCATGACCGGAATAGACTTTATCTTCGTAGCGCAGTCGGATCGTGACTTCCCCGATTGCATCAATTCCCGCCGTCACGGACTGGACGGAAAATTCGATTAACTGATTGGGGACGTTTACCACCCGATTGATCGCCTTATATATAGCATCCACGGGTCCCGTGCCGATCGCTGCATCGGTCAGTTCTTCACCATCTTGAGTCCGTAAGGTGACAGTTGCTGTCGGACGAGTGCAATCGCCACAAGATACTTGGACTAATTCTAAATGAAAAACTTCTGGAGTCGTTTTGATCTCGTCGTTGACAATCGCCTCTAAATCCCAGTCGGAAATATCTTTTTTCTTATCCGCTAAGTCTTTAAATCGTAAGAAAGCTTTATTTAATTCTGTTTCTGACAGGTTAAAGCCCAATTCTTGCAAGCGCGAACTAAAAGCATGGCGACCGGAGTGTTTGCCTAAGACGATTTGGTTATTTGTTAAACCAATCGACTCAGCATCCATAATCTCATAGGTGAGCTTATTTTTGAGAATACCATCTTGGTGAATGCCAGACTCGTGAGCGAAAGCATTTGCTCCGACAATTGCCTTATTTGGCTGTACTAGCATTCCTGTCAGGTTAGAAACTAGGCGAGAAGTGCGGTAGATTTCCCGCGTATCGATGTTAGTTAGCGGTGCTTCTGACTCTGCCGGACGACCTAAAAAGGGGTTGAAGTATTGCCTGCGGACGTGCAGCGCCATCACAATTTCTTCTAACGCTGTATTTCCAGCCCGTTCGCCAATGCCATTAACGGCACATTCTAGCTGTCTTGCCCCATTTTTTACGGCTTCGAGAAAGTTAGCAACGGCTAAACCGATATCATTATGACCGTGGACGGAAATAATGGCGCGATCGATGTTGGGGACATTTTCTTTAATACCTCTAATTAATGCCCCAAATTCGCTCGGAGTCGTGTAACCGACAGTATCGGGTATGTTGATTGTTGTTGCCCCAGCCGCGATCGCCCGTTCCAAAACTTGATACAAGTATTCTGGATCGGTGCGGGTAGCATCCATAGTTGAGAATTCCACATCGTCCATAAAAGACTTAGCGTAAGCCACCATTTCTTCGGCGATCGCTAAGACTTCGGCTTTCGATTTTTTCAACTGATATTCTAAGTGAATATCTGATGTGGAAATAAATGTATGAATTCTGCCTTTAGCGGCTGGCTTTAAGGCTTCGGCTGCGGCTTTAATGTCAGCTTTGATTGCTCTTGCCAAACTACAAACAATCGGTCCGTCAATCGTTCCGACTTCTTTGGCAACTCTTGTCACTGCCTCAAAATCGCCAGGACTAGCAAAGGCAAAGCCTGCCTCGATCACGTCCACTCCCAAGCGAGCTAGTTGACGGGCGATCGCTAATTTTTCATCGACGTTCAGCGTTGCCCCAGGACACTGTTCGCCATCCCGCAACGTAGTATCGAAAATTATGACCCGCTCTGTTCCCCATTGATTGTCCATAGATTCACCAGACATTTATCCCTGTTTTAGCTATTAGTAATCGTATAAAAAACACGCACCACGTACCACGCACCACTTATCTAATAATCAGCTTTTTCAATGGATTCTCTAATATCATTTAAATCGATGTAGCGATCGGTAGCATTCCGTAACTCTCTTGCAATCATTCCTTCTGTAGATACAACTGTAATATGAGTATTTTTTGACCTTAATAATTCTATAGCTCTCTCGAAATCTCCGTCACCGCTAAATAAAACTACGCGATCGTACTGATCTACTGTATTAAACATATCTACTACAATTTCTATATCTAAGTTCGCTTTTTGCGAATAGCGACCCGAGGTATCGTCGTAGTACTCTTTTAAAATTTTAGTGCGAACGGTGTATCCCAGACTAATGAGTGCATCCCGAAAACCCCTTTGATCTTGAGGATCTTTCAATCCAGTGTACCAAAAGGCGTTAATTAGTACTGTATCTGGTTGCTCTTTCCTAAAGTACTCCAGCACCCTTCGCGGGTCGAAAAACCAACCATTTTTCTGTTGTGCGTAGAACATATTGTTCCCGTCTACAAATATAGACAGACGGTTCATCATAGAACAAGGCATAGAAATTTAATACCTAAAAATTTTCCAAAAACTATTTAACGTCGAATTCTCAATTATAACAATTTTTTATGCATCATTTTATGAATTGTATGCTATAGATCTCAATCGATTTTACATTTACCCTTCCTAAGTTTTAGTGAGCCTCTCGTCTTAGAGGTTAAACCATGCTTGCTAAACCTTTACCAGGTTAGCTTAAGCGCAACACCTATTTTTAACATTTACCTTTAAATTAACTAAATTCGCAGTTAATTTTATCAGTTGGTTGGTAGTTTCCACAGTTCAGACCGAACGTAGTTGCCAAGATCGACAGTTGGCGATCGCAGAAATTGCCAGATCGTGCTTAAAATTCTCATAAATTCCGATTGGATGAGACAGGTTTTCTTCCTAGATAGGGAACTCTAAACTAGTAGGGTCAGGCAGTCAAAATAGAAACTAGGGCGATCGGTAGAGTTAAGTTGGGCTGTCTAGTGTATGGTAACTAGTCGCAACTTGAAAGTTACCAAATCAGAAGCCCCCTGCTGACTGTCCCTATCCTCTAACTCCCAGTCTGACATAACTATATGGGACAAGATCGTACACTGTCCGATGTACAAAAGATACCATCGCTGCTTCAGAAGAGTAAGTCTTTACGATCTTTCCAGTGGGATCGACTCATATCTGGATTTTGGGGAGTGGCTGCGGCAGTAGCTACAGCCACTAATGGGACATTAGTACAAATGATGGAGTACCAAACCCAGGCGCTATTTTTTGAAATTCGGGGCGCTGTTGTACCACCAGAGGATATTGTTATCCTGACAATTGACGAGCAATCTTTATCAATTCCTCAACAATACTATCAAACTAACCCTCAACAATATGCCGCTCTCAAGCCCTTGCAAGCTTGGCCCTGGCAGCGACTTGCTTATGCTCAAGCGATCGATCGATTAATGATAGCAGGAGCGCGTGCTGTTGCTTTAGACATAGTATTCGCATCTCCCAGCAGTTATGGAAGTACAGACGATCGCGAATTTGCAAGAGTGTTACAACGCTACGCTGGTAAAGTCACCTTAGCAGCGGAGTACGAGCAATCGCAATTACGCCAAGGTAATGTCATTCAGCTAACCAAACCAGTTCGTTTCTTGTGGACGAAGCCAATGTCAGTTGGTTTTGTCAATTTCCCCCTAGAGTTAGATGGCAAAATTCACAGATTTTCTAGCGAATTTCCTTTAAGTTTGGCAACAAAATATCAACAGCAATTTGATAATTATGCGGCTATGGGGGTAGAAATGCCCTCTTTTGAGCAAGCGGTGGCATCTTCGATTCGTAATTGTAGGGGCGCACAACCGTGCGCCCCTACTTCCTCTAAAGGCGATCGCATTTATTTCTATGGACCTGCGGGGACGTTTGAATATATCCCTTTTTGGCACGTCCTCGATACCGAGAATTGGAACACATATCTGCAACAGGGGCGTTATTTTCAGAATAAGATTGTGATTGTTGGCGCAACAGCTGCTTCGCTGCAAGACTTTCACAAAACACCTTTTTCCTACAGCTGGCTGTATCCCAAGCCGATGCCAGGGGTAGAGATTCAAGCGAATGCGATCGCCACGCGGTTACAACAAAAAGCGATCGCCTTGGCAATTCCCAATCCTTTTTTCCAGGGGTTGTTGGTGTTGCTATTAGCCGCTGGAACGACAATTGTGCTAGCAAAAACTCAGTGCTTCAGCTCTCAACTAGGATGGACAATCGGAATTGCGATCGCGTGGGGTGGTATCAGTTACGCCGTCTTTACACATCAGTACTCGATCTTACCCACTGCCGTGCCGATGTTAACAATTGTGTTGTGTGGTGGTTCTTACTTGACGATCGCAACGATGAGCGATCGCCGCCAGACAATTCAACTCAAACCTGCTGCTACAGAAAATACCACTGTTTTAGAATCCCCAGAGGTAGACAACCAACAAGACGAGATCCAAAAATTACTGCCACACGAATTAGTTACGGCGGGAAAAATTCTCAGCGGACGCTACCAAGTTACCAAAGTTTTAGCTTCTGGTGGGTTTAGTGAAACTTACATTGCAGAAGATTTACAACGTCCCGGCAAACCTCTCTGTGTTGTGAAGCGAATGAAACCTTCTAGCAATCATCCCCAGCATTTACAAATGGCTAGCAGGTTGTTTCAACTTGAAGCAGAAACCTTAGAAATTTTAGGTAAACACGACCGAATTCCCCAGTTACTTGCCTATTTTGAAGAAGGTGAAGAATTCTTTTTAGTCCAAGAGTTGATCGACGGACATCCCCTCAGTTGGGAACTCAGACCAGGAAAACCCGTGAGCGAAATCACCGCGATCGCGATTCTGCAAGATTTACTACCAATCCTGGCATTCGTTCACAGGTGCAAGACAATTCACCGCGATATCAAGCCTAGCAACATTATGCGACGGCACTCCGATGGCAAACTCGTCATCATTGATTTTGGTGCTGTCAAGCAAGTTAGCAATCAAATGCTAACAACTGGGCAAACTAACTTGACAGTTAGCATTGGCACTTTAGGTTATGCTCCTGCCGAACAAACCGCAGGTCGTGCTTTCTACAGCAGCGATATTTATGCAGTCGGCATGTTATTAATTAAAGCCTTAACGGGATTTGCACCTCACGAACTTCAACTCGACCCGCAAACGGGTGAGGTACTGTGGTTAGATAAAGCTGAAGTGAGCCAGGAGTTAGCAACTTTTATCGGTAAAATGGTACGGTACGATTATACGCAGCGCTATCAATCAGCCTCAGAAGCTTTAGTTGCGCTACAAAATTTAACTGGTACTGATAGTACTAATAATGATAACTTTGGCAATCGCGATGACTTACTAGCTGTTGCCATCCCCGCAGAAGTTGACTCAGAAGATTTAGAAGCAAGTACGGTATTTTGGCGGGCATCATCTCATACAGTAGAAATTGTAGAAGAAGTTGATTCAGAAGAGAAAGTGTAAGTCTTTCTCTGGCGATCTTTCGTCTCTTTTGATTTAATTCTCAATTGCCAATAATCTCTTTGAGATTTATTTTCGAGATTTATCTTTCTTGTCAGGGTTATTATTTCTGCCACCGCCGTTCCCATCACCAATACCATTATTATCTTTATCGGGATGACGATCTTCATCTTTGGTAGAACCATCGCGATCGCCTATCGGACTTGAATCATTATCTGAAGCAGATTCAGAATTGTCAGGTAAAATTTCCAAGTGATCGAGAATGACTGTACCGTTGTCAATCAAGTCTGTAGTCGAATCAGAAGTGTTAATCCGTAAATTATGACTACTTTGTTGTAAAGGTGATGACGGCGATTCTGAACTACGGACAAAACTAGGATTAACAATGATTTCTTCACCCGTTAGCGGTGACTGCGCGGCAACGGCAGCACTCGTTTCAGCTTGTACTTGGGCGATCGCAATATCAGTGGCAGTCACGCTTTTTTTATTGAGATTCAATCCACTTACTAAATCGCTCGATTCATAAAATGTTTTTAAATCGAAGTTATAAAGCGCTGTAATTTTACCTTTAACAACGACTGCTATTTGACCTGCTTTCAATACCTGTCGTTGAGAGTTTTTTTGATTAACGACTTCAATCTGGCTATTTGTTAATGCGCCGACTACGGTAGTCTTACTATTGGCAATATGACGAATAAACAATGCAGAACCGCGAATTGCTGCTGTTGCGTTTGGTGTCCATACTTCTGTCGTACCTCGACCGGGAGGAATCAGCAGTAATGCAGTACCATTTGATAGTTTTAAATTCCGATTTTGAGCAGAAAATTGAAATAGCGCTTGTTCGCCAATTCTTGCTAAAGAACCATCATTAAAACGTAGCTCTGCCAGTGCCTCTCGACCTGTAGATAATGCATCCCCAGGAACTATCCCATCAGCTACCTTTGCTGGACGAGCAGCTTGGCTTTGAGGCATTAATTGTACGAGATTGCGTAGGCTTTTAATTTCAGCGCGTGTTAAAACCGTATTTGCTTGGGCTGCCTTTGGTAGTGTAGACGCACCCCATAGCAAAATTGAGATGAAAAGAATGAATCGGTGAGACATGTAATTAAGAATTGGTAGTCAATATCTAATGGTTAACAGTCAAGTGTCGAAGTACTTCAATTATTTAGAATGCCCAAATTGCAAGCAAATAAAAACAGGATTTATACGGTAACTGTTAGTTTTACACCAAGTCCGTGTAGAGACGTTACATGTAACGTCTCTACACGGACAATCGATTTCACGATTCATTTATGATTGCTATAGGATTAGCCTATGAATTGCTATTGAGTATTTCTTCTGAGTTGAAAGTTTAACTTAATTTCATGAATCCCGTAATTTTGCGGTTATAGATTGATATTTTTTTCAACTAATCTTGATGTGCGATCTAGGAGCTTAAGGATTAACTGAGAGCTAGATAAATTTTTGCGATCGCAACTATTTGCATTATTAATTTTTGTCTCTATCGTGTTTAAACTTAAATTTACAATTCAACAGCCCAGGCGGAGTGAATTCATGCTTACACAAACGAAGTTCGCCTGCGGGAACTCAAAAACTAGTGTCAGCGGAGTCTACCCACGTAGCTGTGATTTTCATCGTTCAGTACTAGCTAGCTTGATCTTAAGCATGGCAAGTAGCACTATTTGCTTTTTTTTTCTTCAAATCCAATAATTGCTGCCCCTCTAAAGGATGAAAAAGCACCATCACCAGCAACAACATTAAGCGATCGCACTTTAGTCAAAAACGAACAAATAGGAGATCCAGAACTAGGAGTTCTGCGTTTACAAGAGCAAAAATTACAGTCTCCTCCTGACGAACCCATCGCACATTTACTAGGGCAGGTTGGCTATTTCCAAGGAACTAATATTTTTTCCGCAGTTGATGCAATTGATGATGGATTATTTTCCACTAACTTAACTTTTGCGATCGCGCCCAAGCTAGGAGCGAAAACAAGTTTGTTTACGGCAATTGATGGTGGTTTAGTTCGGTATAGAGAACACGACCGAGCTGATTACAATAAATTAAGGTTAAGGGCAATTTTACGCCAAAAACTTACACCACGGATGTTTGGTGAAATTGGCTGGAACAATCAATATTTATTTGATGCCAAGACAGGCGATCGCTTTTTGAACGAACACGCTCTACGTCTAGCCCTCCAGCGCCAAGATAAAATAACAAATAAATTGTGGTTAAATTCAGTCTATGAATTTCGTCTAGGATTTGCCGAACCAGACACCCGCAGTCGCGCGATCAATTCTTTATCTACAGAACTAGCTTACTATATCAGCCCTCGCCTCCAGCTCAGTTTAGAATATCTACTCGCTTTATCAAATTTCACGCAACGCGATCGCGATGATACCTACCACCTAATCCTCGGTAGCGTAATTTATGCCGTATCGCGTGGAAGCCAAATCAGCTTTCAAAGTGGTGTGAGTTTTGGCAATTCCTCCGATCCAAATATTGGTTTTGATAATTCATTTTTTAGCGTGAATTATACATTTGATATCGGGAATTGGTAATGGGTAATTGGTAGTTGATGATTTTTCTCCCTCAGCTCCCTCAGCCCCCTCAGCTCCCTCAGCTCTCTTTTCCTACTCCCTACTCCCTACTCCCTACTCCCTCAGAATAACTAATCCAATCGCTCCAACTGCCTGCATAAAGTTTACCTGTAGAAAATCCTGCCAATTCTAGCGAGAGTAAATCGACGCAAGCAGTCACGCCAGAACCACAGTAGACAATAATTTCTGATGATGAATCTAGATCCTTCCAGCGCTGCTGTTGTTCTGTGACAGGCTTGAGGTAGCCGCGATCGTCTGTTACCTCTTGCCAGGGATAATTGACTGCGCCTGGGATATGACCCGCAACTGGATCTATCGGTTCTCGTTCGCCACGATAGCGATCGCCTTCTCGCGCATCGACTAATATTACTCCTGGCAAGTCTTTGCGTGCTTTTACCGCTTGCATATCCACAACTTGCCCCGATTGAATTTTGGGGATAAACTCACCAGCTTTTGCTATGGGAATATCGGATGTCGCCGGATAACCAGCCGCTAGCCACCCTTGAAACCCTCCATCTAACACGACAACTCGTTCGTGTCCTAAATAGCGTAGCAGCCACCACAGCCGCGCCGCAAAAGCCAATCGGGAATCATCGTAAGCAACCACTGTCGTTTGGGAAGTTATGCCCATCGCCGATAGCTTTACTGCCAACTCTGTTACGTTTGGTAAGGGATGTCTCCCGCCATGCTGACCGACTGGGCTGGAAAGATCCCCATTTAAATCTAGATAGTAAGCGCCAGGGATGTGACTCGATTGATACTTTTGTCTTCCGAGTTGCGGGTCGGCAAGGGAAAAACGACAATCCGCGATCGCCACTTGCGGATCTGCTAAATGTTCGTAAAGCCATGCGGCAGTGACGCTGTGATTCATATGGCGAAAGTCAAAAGTTAAAAGTCAAAAATAATTCTTAATTCTCTCTACAGCCTATACCCTAAATCCTTTCCCGACTCCCGTACGGGCGGGTTTAGCAAAAGAATCATGCTGAGGGCAATCGATCTTCGCTCAAAACCCGTCCCTACAAACCGACTCCCCTGTACGGGCGCACAGTTGTGCGCCCCTACCGACTCCCCTTCTTTAGAATTTTTAACAAATTTTCTCATCAAATCGTTCTACTGTAACGATTTAGGTGGAATACTAAATACACTCGCAAACTTTGTTGGTAGTAGTTGACTATAAAAGTTGAGAAATTTAGCATGAGCAGTAATTTAGCAACAAAACTCCGTGAAGGGACGAAAAAAGCCCACACGATGGCAGAAAATGTTGGTTTTGTCAAGTGTTTTTTAAAAGGAGTAGTAGAGCCAACTTCTTACCGCAAGCTGGTTGCTAATCTCTATTTCGTCTACTCGGCGATGGAAGAAGAAATGGAGCGGCATCAACAGCACCCTATTTTATCAAAGATGTACTTCAAGGAATTGAATCGCCAGCGCAGCTTGGAGCAAGACCTAAAGTATTATTACGGCAACCAATGGCGCGAGCAAATTAGTTTATCTCCGGCTGGAGAAGCTTACGTGCAGCGGATACGGGAAGTCTCTAATACTGCCCCAGAACTATTAATATCGCACCTTTATACTCGCTATTTGGGCGATCTTTCTGGCGGACAAATCCTCAAAGGTATTGCTCAAAGAGCGATGAATCTTGCGGATGGGCAAGGCACTGCTTTCTATGAATTTGCTGAAATTTCTGATGAAAAGCAATTTAAAAACACCTATCGACAAAGACTAGACGAATTACCAATTGATGAAGCTACAGCAGATCGCATCGTTGAAGAAGCTAATGCTGCTTTTGGCATGAACATGAAGATGTTTAACGAATTAGAAGGTAATTTGATCAAAGCGATCGGTGTTATGTTATTCAACAGCTTAACTCGCCGTCGTAATCGTGGTAATACCGAGCTAGCAACTAGCAATTAGTTATTGGTCATCAGTCATTGGTCATTGGTCTGATAAATAACAAATGACAAGTGACAAATGACAATTGACAAATGACAACCACAACAATCCTGGGGATGAGGTGATAAAAATGTCATCGTGTCTTCAGGATTGTCTGCTGTTGAAGATGTAGAGACGTTCCATGTAACGTCTCTACATCTTCGATGAATTACACACTTACAAACTATCAATACACTCTAGTGAATCATTAGTTGGTTTATTGACTTTAGTACTGACGGGATATGAAACCATTGCCTCTGACGAGTATGGCTGTAACAATGGTTGTAGCTCGTCTGGTTCTTGAATTTGAGGATCGAGCCACTGGTTATAGTCTTCTGGTTTGAGAATAACAGGCATCCGGTCGTGAACCGATCGCAAAAGAGAATTAGCTGTTGTCGTCAGAAGAGTGCAAGAATCAATTTTCTCGCCGTCTGGTGCTTGCCAAGTTTCCCACAAACCTGCAAAAGCAAAAGGTTGCCCATCTTGTAAGCGAAAATAAAAGGGTTGTTTTTTGCCTTTTTGTGACTGCCATTCGTAAAAGCCATCGGCAACAACTAGACAACGGCGGCGACGAAATGCAGAACGGAAAGCGGGTTTTTCAGCAACGGTTTCTGCTCTAGCATTAATCATTTTTGCACCCATCGATGCATCTTTTGCCCATGAGGGAATTAAACCCCAACGTAACATTTGAAATCGACGGCGATCGCCATCTGATAAAATGGTTGGGACTGGTTGAGTAGGTGCAATATTATATCGTGGGGCTAATTCGGGAATTAAAGAAAGCTGAAAGGTAGAGGCGATCGCTTCTGCTGGTTGGCTGAGGGTAAATCTACCACACATAAAACTATTTTGGTAATGGGTAATTGGTAGTTGGTGAGTGGCTAGTGGCTGGGGACTAGTGGGAACAGACTCAATTTTTGTCACTGGTTCCACTAGTCACTGATAACTGATTTTGACTTTTTACTTTTTTCTTTTTACTTCTTTATAATCGTTTCGTCTTCTACCCAACGAAAGTCATGCTTAAGTTGTATGATTTTTTACCTTCGGGGAATGGTTATAAAGTTCGGCTGTTGTTAACTCAGCTTGGGATTCCCTTTGAGCGAGTAGAAATTAATATTCTTAAAGGTGAAAGTCGTACTCCAGAATTTCTCAAGAAAAACACTAATGGACGCATTCCAGTTTTACAGTTGGAATCGGGAGATTTTTTAGCAGAATCGAATGCTATTCTCTTCTATTTTAGCGAAGATACTGAATTTTTGCCTGCTGATAAATTGCTCCGCGCCCGAGTTTTACAATGGTTATTTTTCGAGCAATACAGTCACGAACCTAATATTGCTACTCCTAGATTTTGGATTACGGAACTTGGTAAAGCAGATGAATATCGGGAAGCGATAGAACAGAAACGTCAAGCTGGTTATGCTGCGCTTGGAGTGATGGAACAACATTTAACTCAGCAGAAATTTTTTGTAGGCGATCGCTATTCTATTGCTGATATTGGCTTATTTGCCTATACTCACGTTGCCGATGAAGGAGGTTTCGATCTATCTCAGTTTCCAGCAATTCAAGCCTGGATAGAGCGAGTTAAAGCTCAACCGAATTATATTCCAATTACGCAACAACAATTTTGACATTATTGTTTTGGGGTGCGTTGTTAACGCACCCTACGATTGAAAGGAGAATTAGAAGCGGAAAGTCGTGCGGATAGTTGCTAACCAAATATCGTTGTTATCTTCAATATGACCTGGGTTAGTCACGAGAACCACACCTGGAGTAACGAACAGATTGTCACTGACTCGGAAACGGTAGAACATTTCAAAGTGCAGTGAAGTTGCTTCATCTTTCACTCCTACTCTCCTTGGTAGCGGATCTGTAGTTCGATTACGTTCAATTCCTACAGTATCTAAGTTACGGTTATTATCAGTTACAGGGACTTCTGATTCACCTCTACGAGAAGTTTCAAAAAAAGGTACGGGTGTACCTGGCGTTTCGGGTCCCGCATCAACTAGTTTTGGTGGCATACCAAAGAGGAAGGCAAATAAATCTCCTTCCCTACCAAACGGATCGGACAAACCCATAGAAAATAGATAGGTAGCAGCGTTAGCAAAAGGCTTCTTCCCAGCAGAAGCTCCAATGCCAATCGGAACGGGTTGACGGAAACGTTCGTCGTCAGGGAGTTCTTCTAAGAAATTGGTAAACATATATCCTCCCCAAGCACCGAAGGTTAAATTTTGTGCCACGCGCCATTGCAAAGTAACGCCGACAGCGTTAGTTTTAGCAGGTGCATTACCAAGATATACTCCACAACATGGGTCAAAGCCAGAAGGTCGATTTGGATCGAGTATATTGCGACCTACCGGAGGAATAGATGAATCAGACCATAAACCATTTGTCTCTGCATTGACGCTACCTGTAAATGTACCCAAGGTTCCATCATTTGTGTAAGCATTCACATAAGTTAAGCCAGTAATCAAGTTGTTAGTTGGGGTTGCTAACAATTGCACGCCTAGTGCGCTGCGGTCTGCTCCAAAAACTCCACTGTCGGGATTGTTACTTCCTCCAGTACCATAAGCTATTTGTAGCCGTGCATTTTTGGCAAATAACCAGTCAAAACCTGCTCCTGCATCTAATACGCCACCAAGCTTGAAAATGGGACTGGCTTCGCCAAAGCGAGAAATTGAGCCTCTGCCAGTGTCAAAATAAGCTGAGTTAGCAGAAAGTACGTTACTCAGGCTAAAACCAAAAGGAATGACGCTAAAAACGACGCGATCGTTAAAGGCAGGAAATCGATATTCTAGTAAATCTAAAATGACATCATTTTCTAAACCTGCCTGATACGATAGTCGTGCCATATATGTATTGAGTGATTCGGCACTTGTAAAACCACCACCATCAAAATTACCTGTGACTAAGTAAGTTCGCAAACGGTCTTTTCCAGTAAATGAAGTTTCCAACCCCAAACGAATTAGATGAGCAAGAACTGTATTCTTGTCTGGATCTCTGCGATCTATACAGTCAACTTCGTCATTATTGTTACGATCGCTAAAAGGTGGAATATTGTCTGGCAAAAGACTACATCCTCCAGGGGGATCGCCGCCAAAAGCACTGGCTACACCAAAGATAACTTCTCCACCTAAAACGGTAGTCGTGGAGAACTGATTGGCTTCTAACTCGGCTGCTTGCGCTTCTAAAGCATCAACTCGACCCCGCAAAGTTGCTAATTCACTACTAAATTCCGATTGCAGGCGATTTAGGGTTTCTAAATCTTCTTTGCTGACGACATCTGCCGAACCAGCCGTAATCAGTTCGTTAATCCGATCCATAGCTGCATTCAAACCTGCGGCAAACTCGTAGCGCGTCATGGCACGATTGCCTCGAAAAGTCCCGTCAGGATAACCTGCAATGACTCCATAGCGTTCTACTAAAGACTGCAATGCCTGAAACGCCCAATCAGTTGGTTGCACGTCTGACAGTTGAGATACGGATGTGACTTGTGCCAGTGTCGAAGATGTGTCTTGAATTTGTTGAGCTGTATAGTTGAAATCTGTATCCGGTGTTGCTGGTGCTAGAGGCGCTAGGGTAGCCGCACTAGTTCGGTTTGCCTCAGACTTTTTTAATAATTGAGATGTTATTTGAGTTGGCTGAGATATTGCTATATCTGTCTCGCCTGCATGTACTGCGGTTGTTTTAAATACAAGAGCAGAAACAGCTATGGGTGTTGTCAATAGCAAGATGGAAAATATGGAAAAAGTAGATTTGATCCTCACAGTTACTTCCCTCTGATCCACAATTCAAGGCGTTTAATTTGGCATAGAAAACTTACAGAAGCTTGAGCAAACTTCTGTTGAAACTCGGTGCTGACCCTAAGCAAATAAAATTATTTTATTTCTTAAAAGCTAGAATGACACGATCGCGATAATATACAATCCAATTAACTAAAAATCTTAATTTTTATTTGTAATATTCTTTGAGAAAAACAGATTAGGGTAGGGTAGGCATTGCCCACCCTACAGATGAGAGGATTTGAAATGAGCTGGCAAATATAGCGAGTCTAAGCGAATTGTGAAAAAGCATCGTAGTTTTTAAAATTCGGAAGATTAAAGAGTTTTAGATCTACA
>NZ_PYCI01000021.1:0-62916 GCF_003015105.1 Chroococcidiopsis sp. CCALA 051
ATGTAATAATAGCTTCTAATTATATGGGTAAATTCCCTCCATAGAAGCTAGTAGAGCCGCTTGCGTATAGGATCTTATCTATCGAAACCATATAAGATTTATTCAATATTTATTTCATTAAATTAACTAAACTCGCTCTAAAAGTTGTAATCTATTTTTAATGTAACTTTTCAAGCAGATCCAAAAGCTTCAAAGCACATAGTTTTTGAAGTCGATGACTGCCTGAAACCGGGATAAATATCTTGCAATTAACTTGTTGTTAATTGTTGCTTATGCCTGGAATTGCATTTAGGTTCGATCTTAGCCGATTCAGATTCAAGTTACTTGCAACTACTTTAACCTCTCAAAACAAGATACGGCGACAATCGCCATGTGGTTGAGAAACCTTTATTTTGCTTTGTTGGTTGGTTGCAAAGTAGCAACTTATTACCAGCCAATTCCTTATCGAGATTTTTCAAAAAATGCCACTTTAAGATATTGAATTTCGTAATCCGACATCTAACCTTAGATGTATTCTAACTCGACATGTTGCGATCGGAAAATCTATCAAGCATCAAATTTTTTCGTAGTCATAAATAGTTTTGGCTCTATGTAGCAAGGTTGCTTAGTTTGCTGTTGTCTTTCGTCTCTTTCTCATGCAAATAACAAACAAAATTCACTTCAGAAATTTACGAGGCGATTTATTTGGTGGTTTAACCACCGCGATCGTTTCCTTGCCCCTAGCATTGGCATTCGGTGTTGCCTCTGGTGCTGGAGCCGTGGCTGGGCTTTACGGTGCAGTCTGCGTTGGTTTTTTTGCGGCGTTGTTTGGTGGCACGCCAACTCTAATTTCCGAGCCAACCGGACCGATGACCGTGGTAATGACGGCGATCGTTGCTGGTTTAACGGCAAGCAACCCTGAGAATGGCTTGGCAATGGCGTTTACCGTCGTGATGCTGGCGGGGATTTTTCAAATTATTTTTGGGGCATTCAAGCTGGGAAAATACGTGACGCTGATGCCCTACAGCGTGATCTCTGGCTTCATGTCTGGGATTGGAGTCATACTGATTATTTTGCAAATTGCGCCGTTTGTCGGGCAAGCAGCACCCAAAGGTGGGGTTTTGGGTACGGTGCAGAGCATACCTCAACTGCTAGCAAACACCGATCCAATCGAAGCTGGGTTAGGGGCGCTAACACTGGCAATTATTTTCTTAATGCCATCTAAATTCAAGCGTTTCGTCCCGCCTCAACTTGTAGCACTGGTAGTTGGCACAGTAGTTTCTCTAGTTCTCTTTCCAGGCGCAGATATTCGGCGGATTGGCGAGATTCCGATGGGATTGCCACAGTTACAGATGCCCATCTTTACTCCTGGTCAAATCACAACCATGTTTCTCGATGGTGTTGTTCTAGGGATGTTGGGCTGTATTGATACTTTGCTGACTGCCGTAATTGCCGACAGTATTACACGTACTCAACACAATTCTGATAAAGAATTAATCGGTCAAGGGATTGGTAACTTAGTTTCTGGACTGTTTGGCGGCTTACCTGGCGCAGGTGCGACAATGGGTACGGTGGTGAACATTCAAACGGGTGCAACCACAGCTATATCTGGAATAACTCGCGCTTTAATTCTATTAGTCGTCGTTTTAGGGGCTGCAAGTTTGACTCAGGTGATTCCAATGGCTGTATTAGCTGGAATTGCCCTGAAAGTTGGGATTGACATTTTAGATTGGAGTTTCTTAAAACGCGCCCACAAGGTTTCCCTGAAGGGAACGCTAATTATGTATGGGGTGCTGTTACTGACGGTATTTGTCGATCTGATTGTGGCGGTTGGAGTGGGAGTGTTTATTGCTAACATCTTGACCATCGAGCGTTTATCTAATCTGCAAGCGCAAGATGTCAAAACCATTAGCGATGCCGATGATGAGATCGTATTAAATCAGGAAGAAAAACAGTTACTCGATCGCGCTAACAATCGCGTGCTGTTATTCTACCTCAGCGGACCGATGATTTTCGGCGTATCCAAAGCGATCGCCCGCGAACATACAGCAATGGCAGACCACGATGTTTTGGTTCTAGATTTGAGCGATGTACCGATGCTAGGTGTGACTGCTTCTTTAGCAATTGAAAATGCAATAAAAGATGCAGTCGAACAGGGTCGTCACGTTTTTATCGTTGGTGCCACTGGTTCCGTGCAGCGGCGGTTAGAAAAGTTAGGCATCTTCGATCTTTTACCCCCACAAAATTTAATGACAGATCGGCTGGCTGCATTGCGACAAGCAGTTGCATTGGTAAATAGTAATGATAGGGTTACTGCCGATGTTGGAAGTGCTTCGAGCCAAGGTTTGAGCGATTTCACCGATCCAGCACTGCAACAATAAGTGGTAATTCGTAAGTCGTAAGTCGTAAGTCGTAAGTTTGAATTAAGTTGCCTCTTACGTCTTGCCTTTTACCTTTTCTCAGGCGATCGCTATACTGATGCACCATAACAGTGAGATATTAGTTAGTATCGGTAGACAGCAATGCGAGTTTAAGAGCATGATAAGTCCTTGGAAAAAACTAGCGATTTCAACTAAAGAGTTATTGGCAGATGAAGGTTTCCTCAAAAGCATTCACCTAGTTGAGAACCTAGTTTCAAAAATTTTGTCACTCGCTCTAGTGGGTGTTATATTAGTTTCTTTAGTTGACTTAATCATTTTTTTGTATCAAGATTTATTTAGGGAGCCGATTGGTTTTTTCAATAAGACTCTCATCGAAATTTTCGGGATGTTCCTGAATATTCTCATTGCTCTAGAATTATTAGAAAATATTACTGCTTACCTCAGAAAACACGTCGTTCAAGTCGAACTAGTAATTGTAACTGCCTTGATTGCTGTAGCCCGCAAGCTGATTATTTTTGATTTTAGTAAAGCTACAGGTATAGATTTAATCGGTCTAGCAACGGCTAGTTTTGCCCTCTCAATTAGTTATTGGCTCATTCGTCAAATGAACAGAAAGCATAGAGAAGATCGCAGGTAATATATAGAAAATAAGTATAAGTCTTGCTCGACTTAGCGCTGATTGAATTTGAGCGCGATCGCCCCAACTTAAATAATTTACAAAAGGCTTGAGTTAATATTAATATTTAATTATAGCAAGAATTAAAAACTTGTTTTAAAGTTGAGCGAATGAGTTTCGTGACTGTACAATCTATTATATTGTGTTACTTGAATCGCGCAGATAGATTTTGTGCTAGTCAAGCAGTAGGGTGGGCAATGCCCACCTTACCAGAAGAACTGGCAAACGATTATCATCGCTCGTAAATTCTTGCGCCATGAAGTGTGAAGTGTGTTATGACGATTCCCTGCGGGATAGCTTTGCTGAATCCAAATCGCTGTAGTAGCAGCAATTAGTTGTTGAAAGTCAAAAGTCAAAAGTTAAAAGTCAAAAATCTAGTGCTATGACAGTTCTAATGTTAGTTGGGAAAATGTCATTTATCGGATCGTGCCGCGCTCACTGCACTTTGACAAATGACGAATGACAAATGACAACATTTTGCTGAAATCTGTATTGCAATAAAAATCTACGACCGAAACTTACTTAACAGGCAATCCTCGTGTTAGAAGCGTGCGTATTAGCAACAATATTGTGCGGATTTTTCGGTATCATCTTCAAAAAGAATCTTGTGATGAAAATCGTCTCTATGGATGTTATGAGTACGGGGGTAATTGCCTATTACGTACTGATTGCATCGCGAGATGGTTTGTTCGCACCGATTGTTTCAGATGTCCAAAATATCGCTTACTCCGATCCGGTTCCCCAGGCAGTCATATTGACAGCGATCGTGATTGGATTTTCAATTCAGGCTTTAATGCTAGTCGGTGTGATGAAATTGGCAAGAGATAATCCGACATTAGAAAGCAACGAGATCGAGAAAAATAATACGCCATGAGTACCACTACGATCGCCTGGATTGCACTACCGTTTTTTGTCGGATTTGTCGCTTATCTGTTCCCCAAACTCGATCGGTATCTCGCATTATGCGTGGCACTGGTTTCAGGGACATATGCGTTGCTGCTATTTGTTACATCTCCACTATCACTACAGTTACTAGATAGTTTCGGTGTCACATTATTAGTAGACCGATTGAGCGGCTACTTTATATTGACTAATGCCTTGGTAACGGCAGCAGTGATTCTTTACTGCTGGCGCAGTGGTAAGACAGCTTTTTTTTACGCACAGATTATCATCCTACATGGCAGCCTCAATGCTGCGTTTGTCTGTGCGGATTTTATTAGTCTATACGTGGCGCTAGAGGTAATCGGTATTGCGGCATTTCTCTTAATTGCTTATCCTCGAAGCGATCGCTCGATTTGGGTTGGCTTGCGCTATCTGTTTGTCAGCAACACGGCAATGCTGTTCTATCTAGTTGGCGCAGTACTGGTCTATCAGGTGCATCATTCATTTGCTTTTGCCGGTTTGCGTGGCGCACCAATCGAAGCACTTGCCCTCATCTTCTTGGGACTCTTGACAAAAGGAGGAGTCTTCGTGTCGGGCTTGTGGTTGCCGTTAACCCACTCCGAATCGGCAACGCCAGTATCAGCAATGCTGTCGGGAATTGTGGTAAAAGCTGGCATTTTTCCGATAGTGCGGTGCGCCCTGATGTTTGACGAGGTGGATGCGATCGTCCGCATTTTTGGAGTTGGAGCAGCGCTGCTAGGAGCATTCTGTGCAATCTGGGAACAAGACAACAAGCGCACGTTGGCATTGAGTACGATATCGCAGCTAGGCTGGATTCTTGCTGCACCTGAAGTAGGCGGCTTTTATGCACTGGCGCACGGGCTGGTTAAATCGGCGCTATTTCTGAGCGTGGGTACTTTACCGAGCCGAAACATCAAGGAACTGCAACACCAGCCAATCGGTACTGCAATCTGGATTGTCTTGGTCGTAGGTAGCCTCTCAATTTCCGGCTTTCCCCTATTGGTTGGCTTTGGGGCGAAAATGTCAACCCTGAACAACGTGTTGCCCTGGCAAACAATCGCCATGAATGTTGCGGCTGTAGGAACGGCAACAGCATATGCCAGATTTATCTTTCTACCCCATCAGCGACAAGAGAGACAACAGGAAGTTAATTATGGTTTCTGGGTAGCGGTAACGCTGTTAATCGGTGCATTGGTTGTGACAAACGTGCTGTATTACGAAGCGTATACCGTGGCGAATATTGTCAAAGCAATCGCGATCGTTGGCGTTGGCTGGTTGGCATATTTGACGATCTTTCGACGGACAGTACTCAGGTTACCGCGTATGCTCGAACAATTCGAGCATCTAATTGGCGTGATGAGTTTGATGTTAATCCTACTTTTCTGGATGGCGTGGGCATGATTGGATATCTGAATCTCATACTACGACTGGCTATCTGGTTTTTGCTCACTGCTAATTTTAGTGTGGCAAATATCATCATCGGCGTTGCTGTTGCCTTTTTATTGCCAGGAAGCCCCAAATCGCGAGCAGCTTTAAAAGACTGGCTGCGGGCGCTGGGTAAGATCCTCATAGCAATTCCACAGGCATATGTTGAGGCATTTGAAATCATTTTCCGTCCCCATACTCAAGAAGAAGTCACCTTAGAACGAGTGCCACCGCGACGGACACCAGGTCTGATATTTCTAGATATTTTCCTGATTACCTTTACGCCAAAAACCATTGTCTTGAAATACCGCGAAGACGGCTGGTACGAAGTCCATCGAGTGCGACGGAGGAAAACATGAATCTGGTATTGATTGCAATGATTCTGGCTCTGCTGATCCCGATTTACGTCGCATGTAAGGATGGCAACATTTGGCAAACTATGTTGGCATTTGCCAGTATTGCGACAAAAACATCAGTCACGATCTTAGTCGTATCCGTCTTGCGCGATGACTGGTCGATTGGTGTGGTAGGAGTCATTATTCTCAGCGTGGGGAATGCTTCACTGATGCTGCTGGCACAAGTGATTAAACGAATGAGCGATTTATTAAATGAGTAATATGGCAATCGACGTGTTGAGTTATACCTGCATGGGTATAGGAGTATTTTTCTGGTTTTGGGGAACCTTCCCTCTGCTAGGTAAGCGATCGCTATTATTTAAACTGCACGGTCTTTCAGTTGCAGATACACTCGGATCGATGAGTATCATCATCGGGCTACTGCTAAAAAGACCCAGAGAATCGCCGTTACTGATCCTCGCCATTATTTCCTTGGCGATTTGGAATACAGTGCTGGGGTACGTGTTGGCATACTGTTCCAGTAGCAGGGGTAGCAATGATGGATAGCTATATCTATGTCTTAGTGGCTCTGTTGCCGCTGTCCGCTGCGATGGTCGTCTTTCAGGTCAATCCATATCATGCCTTGGTGATTCGCGGCATTTTGGGAGCCGTGGCAGCAATGGTCTATGCAGTTTTGGGGGCGGCGGATGTGTCTTTGACCGAAGCATTAGTCGGTACAATGCTAGCGATTACTCTCTATGCCGTGGCGGTGCGATCGTCAATGGTGATGCGTCTAGGCGTACTTGCAGAAGGAGCGATCGCGACAGATAGCGAAGGCGATCGCCATTTTGGGCAACTGCTAGATGACTTACGGGCAATTTTGGGCAAACGTCACATGCGACTTGAGTTAGTGACCTACAAAGACCAACAGGATTTGCACCAAGCGCTGATGGAGAAAGAAGTACACGCAACTTGTACGCGACCCGAAGACATAGATTTCACAACGCCTGATGCGGAAAAACAACCCTACCATACCGTCACCAGAGTGCAGCGGATCTATGACATCATACAAGCCGAACTTTCATCACCTGCAACCAGCCTTACCTATGTCAGCATTCCAGAGGAGAAACATTCATGAAATGGGTCTACATTGCCGCAGGAATAGCTTTGTTTGTCAAAATCCTCGTCATGTCCAATCCCGCACCGGATTTCTCGCTGTCAATTGTCGAATCGGTCGTACGAGATAGTGGAGTACCCAATGCGGTTTCTGGGATTATTTTTAGAAATCGGCTGTACGACACCATCTTTGAGGTGGTCGTATTTACGATCGCCATTATGGGCGCTCATTTTTTGCTAGCGAACGAAAAGCCATCCACCAAAGTCTATCGTTTCACAGATCAGCCATCAATTGTGCTGGCACGATTAGGGGCGACAATTGCAGCTTTAGTGGGGATTGAACTGGCGATTCGGGGGCATTTAAGTCCAGGCGGCGGTTTTGCGGCTGGGGTAGCGGGAGGAACGGCGATCGGTCTGGTGGCAATTACTTCATCACCAGAGAAGATGCAAAGTATCTACAAGCGCTGGCACGCTGCTACATGGGAGAAAGTTTCGGTGCTGATTTTCGTCCTCTTAGCGGCAATAACTCTGTCTGGATTTGAACTACCGCACGGAGAGTTGGGCGCACTTGTCAGCGGCGGAGTAATTCCGCTACTTAATATCCTGGTAGCCGTCAAAGTCGCCTTGGGTTCTTGGGCAGTTATATTAGTTTTTATTCGTTATCGCGGACTGTTGTAAATGGCGAGTAGGGTGCGTTATTAACGCACCCTACTCGATCTAATTCAATCTACAATTTTGAAATAGCTTGCCTTCAGATTCAGAGAATTTGGATCGACACCTTGAAGAATAGCAATCAGATCTGGTGATTGTCCTGGGCTATTTACATATATACCCGTTCCTTGAGGTAATCCTACTGGTGCAGCACCCAGACTATATCGAACTTCTATAGCGCGATCGTGCCTTAGATCGCCCTCCCATTTGTTGAGTTCGATCGCGTCTTCATTTTTATTAAAGTCTGTAATTAGACCGTAATTACGGTTGTCACCTCGATAGAGCGGTTGCATTTCGCCATAAGACCTTCCACCCAAGACAAAAGTATCTGCCCCTCTACATCCAGTCATGACATCGATTTCGTCTGTTCTGCTATGGTGAAAAGCGCCTTGAATTCTGTCATTGCCAGCACCCCCATTTATAGTATCGTTCCCAAACCAGCCGAACAATTCATCGTTCCCATTTTCGCCATATAAATAGTCATCATTAGAACTACCATTGATATAGTCATTTCCACTACCGCCAAATATAAAATTAGTGCCGCTGTCAACGTCATTCCGGGCAACTAAAATGTCATGACCATTACCACCAAATATGACATTGCTACCATTACCACCGTCGATCTTGTCGTTACCGTCTCCACCTTGTAACAGGTCATTACCATCGTCACCGTTCAATATATCGTTACCTGCTTGTCCAAAAATGGCATCATGTCCTGCTCCACCGAATATAGTATCGCTATCCGTTGTACCGAATATGACATCATTTTTATCTGTACCAACTAATGCCTTGTCTATACCAACAGCTACGCTCATATCTAATTCTCTACAAACTTAGATCGATCTCTCGATTTATCTTGTTAGTCAAGAGACTTTGCCAATTTATCTCAAGCAGACAATGGCATGACTCTCGAAAATTAGAATGGACGTAGTTTCATCTAAAACTTTCAAATGTTTATATATCTATAAAAAGTCAGAATTATGATAGGGTAAGCAATGCCCGCCCTACTCTTTATTTGCGTGAAAGATTGTGAATTAAATTGCTTTTAACTTGTCAGAGAGCAAAATAAATTTATCAAAAGATTTAATTTAGATAAAATTAGTATTAAGCCTTACCCGCGATCGCCTCTAAATGCGCGTTCAAGGGCATGGCAGCAACCCTCACCTGTAATCGATCGTGAAACAGCGAGCCTTACTGCTAGTCAATCGTCATGCCCGTCACGGACAGCAGCGGATCGCTGCTGCCATAGAACAGTTACAGCAGTTAGATTTAGATTTATTAGAAAAGCCAATAGAACATCCTCGGCAGTTAGCCGAACTGATCCGCTACTATCGCCATCAAGTAGACTTAGTAATTATTGGTGGTGGAGATGGGACGCTCAACGCGGCAGTAGATGCATTAGTCGAGACTAGATTACCTTTAGGAATATTACCTCTAGGGACTGCTAACGATCTAGCTCGAACTTTAGAAATTCCCAATTCTCTACCTGAAGCGTGTGAGATTATTGCGAGTCAAAAAGTCCGTTGGATTGACTTAGGTTGGGTGAATGGCAAGCATTTTTTTAACGTTGCTAGCCTCGGTTTGAGCGTCCAAATCGCTAAGAAACTGACGAAAGAGTCTAAACGTCGATGGGGAGTTTTAGCCTATGCAATGGCAGCAATTCAGGTTCTCTGGCAATCTCGACCCTTCAGAGCCGAAATTCGGATTAATAATCAAGATGCGATTCGAGTCAAAACCGTACAAATTGCTGTAGGAAACGGACGCTACTACGGTGGTGGCATGGCAATCACTCATGATGCGGCGATCGACGATCGCAGGCTAGACTTATACAGTCTGGAATTGCGTCACTGGTGGCAGATGATCCCTTTATTACCCGCAATGCGTCAAGGTAGGCATACAGCCTTACCTGGAGTCCGTACCTTGCACGGTCAAAAAATCCGTGTTGCGACTAGAAAACCCCGTCCCATTAATACCGATGGAGAAATCACCGCTTACACTCCCGCAGAATTTCGCGTCATTCCCCAAGCGGTAGCAGTTTTAGTACCAGATTAGTACTAGAGCGATCGAGTAAGGAAAATTAAGACAGCAAAGAGCAGCGAACAATGGCACAAGTATTGAGTGTTTTTATTTCTAATTTACGACTTACGACTTACGACTTACGATTTAGCTAACATGCATTTAAAATTTTCACACGATATTAAATCTTTACTAGAAAAACTATCTCACCAACCTTTAACTTTAAGCGATATTTTGGCAGGAACTTCAGAACGAGGTTTTAGTCTTGTTATTGCCTTACTTGTATTACCATTTTTATTCCCTCATCCGCCTGGTTTCACTGGCATACCAGGAATAGCTTGCTTAATTTTATCCCTACAAATGGCATTGGGGAGGCGATCGCCTTGGTTGCCGAAAAAAGTTGCTCAATTCAAATTTCCTCGCTGGTTTGCTCAGCAATTGTTACAAAATCTGAAAAGGTGTACCAGATTGCTAGAAAGAATCGTTCGTCCTCGCATGTTGAAAATAGCGGGAAATCCTTATATTTGGCAATTTAACGGGTTTTGTATTGCTTGGTTAGCTATTTTATTAATGTTACCAATTCCACTGACAAACTCTTTTCCGACCATTGGCATTTTAGTATTGGCAGTAGCAACGCTAGAAGATGATGGATTATTGATGTGTGTTAGCTATATATATACTGTTTTCATTACTTTAGCGTTTGCCTTTTTAATTTATGCCTTCTGGCGCGGTTCTAGTTTATTACCGAGTTTATTTCAATAGAAAAATGTAGAGACGTTACATGTAACGTCTCTACATTTTTAGGTCAAATTTTTTATACCAAAATACAACCTGCCCTTGGAGGTAGATTCAAATTCATTTGCGATCCATCAGCAATAGACTCAATTACTGCACTCCCAAATAACAACTTGCTGGGGTGCGATCGCAACTTACTTGTGTCCAAGCTAACTTGTGCCGAGTCAGTACCAGCATTGACCGCTACAACAATTTCTTCTGAGCCTAAAGTTCTAGCAAAAACATAAACTAAGCCCTGTGCGTGTAACACTTGATAATCTCCTGTACGCAAGGCAGGATATGCATGGCGTAAGGCAATCAACTGACGGTGGTATTCGAGAATTTCCCGATCCCAAGTGGCTTCGAGAGGGAAACCCCGCCGAGAGTCTGGATCGATTTTGCCTGGTAAACCAACTTCGTCACCATAGTAGATGCTAGGAGCGCCGGGAAATGTTAGTAACAGCAGGGTAGCAAGTTCAACACTAGGGCGATCGCCTCCAGCAATAGAAATTAGTCTCGCCGTGTCGTGGCTGGCGAGTAAATTCAACTGCGTTAACTGAATTTCCCAAGGATACAATTGCAGCAATTCTTGCATTTTTGTGGCATATTCAGCCGCAAACAGGGGCGGATAGGGATAGTAGGAACGGTCTTGTACTTGTGTCATATCCACGCGATCGCCAGCCGTAAAAGCGATTGTCGGTGCGGCAAACAAGTAATTCATCACGCCGTCAAATTGCGTGCCGTCCAGCCATTCTCGCGAATCTTCCCACACTTCGCCGACAATATAAGCATCGGGGTTGATGGCTTTGACGCGATCGCGAAACTCTTGCCAAAAACCAGGAGTTCTAATTTCAAACGGCACATCTAACCGCCAGCCGTCGATGCCGAATTTCAGCCAATATTCGGCAATCTCCATGATGTATTCTCGCACTTCTGGGTTATCGTGATTGAACACGGGTAAAGCGCGATTTCCCGCCCAGCCTTCGTAATTAGCAGGGCGATCGCCATCATAAGGACACAAGGGCCATTTTTCAATCTTGAACCAATCTACCCAAGGAGAGTAGGGACCATTTTCGAGAATGTCGTGAAAAAAGAAAAAGCCCCGACTGGCATGATTGAAGACTCCATCCAAAACAACCTTAATATCGCGGCTGTGACAAGCTTCTAGCAATTCCTGAAAAGCTTCATCTCCGCCTAACATCGGATCGACTCGATAGTAGTCGTGGGTGTGATAGCGGTGATTGCTAGCAGATTGAAAGATCGGGGTGAAGTAGATGGCGTTAATGCCTAACGTTTGCAAATAATCTAATTGCTCCATCACACCCCAGAGATCGCCACCCTTATAACCTTGAAGAGTGGGCATTTCTTCCCATTCTTCCCAAGTAGCGTTTTTTAACAGCCGCTTGCGGGGTTGTTGACTCTTAGCAAAGCGATCGGGAAAAATTTGATAGAAAACAGCGTGTTTTACCCAGTCTGGGGTGGTAATCTCCATAGTTACTTTCTAGCCCTTCATTGACAAGGTACAAATACTCTCCATTCTGTGGCTCTAACCAGGGGGTGAATGTCGCGATCGCTTTTTGACAGTTATCAGTGTATGGGTAATTGGTAATTGGTAATTGGTAGTTGGCAATTTCTCCCTTGTCTCAACTCTCGACTCCCGACTCCCTAGTTTTAAAGATGGGGAAAACTACGACTAGCGGTAGCACCACACCAAATTTTACGATAATTTTGGAGTTTGGGAAGTGCGATCGCTGCTGCTCAACTGCTCTATGCCTGCCAAAGCCGAGCTAACCGCGATCGCCCCAGACTCCCAGGAATTCTTCATGTGTAGTGCTGACAAATTTCTGCCTCTAGATTCTTAACAACTTTTACACCTAGTCCTCTACACTAATTTTGGGAACGAAAGGCAGTCGGGAGGAATTTGTGAAAAAAGTACTAGGAATTATTCTCGGTGGCGGTGCTGGAACTCGTCTTTATCCGCTGACTAAGCTACGAGCTAAGCCAGCTGTACCATTAGCAGGGAAGTACCGCTTAATCGATATTCCTGTCAGTAATTGTATTAACTCAGAGATTTACAAAATATACGTTTTAACACAATTCAACTCGGCTTCACTCAATCGCCATATTGCCCGTGCATACACCTTTTCTGGTTTTACTGAAGGCTTTGTAGAAGTCCTGGCAGCTCAACAAACGCAGTACAGCACTAACTGGTTCCAGGGTACGGCAGATGCAGTGCGTCAGTATCTTTGGTTGATGGAAGAGTGGAACGTGGACGAATATTTAATCTTGTCGGGAGATCACCTCTACCGCATGGACTATCGCCAATTTGTCGAGCGTCACCGCGAAACTGGTGCTGATGTGACTCTCTCAGTGATCCCGATCGAACAACGTCGCGCTTCTGATTTTGGCTTGATGAAAATTGACAGTGCGGGACGGGTGATCGACTTTAGCGAAAAACCCAAAGGTGATGCACTGCTGAAAATGCAAGTTGATACTACAGTATTGGGGCTAGATCCAGAAGAGGCGAAGCAAAAACCATACATCGCTTCGATGGGGATTTATGTTTTCAAGCGCGATGTCTTAATCAAGTTGCTGAAAGAAGCGCCAGAACAAACTGATTTTGGGAAGGAAATTCTGCCAGCTTGTGCGAAAGAGTACAACATTCAAGCCTACTTGTTTAACGATTACTGGGAAGACATCGGAACGATTGAGGCGTTCTACGATGCTAACTTATCGTTGACAAAGCAACCCTATCCAGCTTTTAGCTTCTACGAGGAAGAAGCACCAATTTACACTCGCGCTCGTTACTTGCCTCCTACTAAAATGATGGATTGTCAGGTAACAGAATCAATCGTTGGCGACGGTTGTATTTTGAAAAACTGTCGCGTACATCATTCAGTCTTAGGCGTGCGATCGATTATCCAAGCAGGCTCGATTGTAGAAGATGCGCTACTCATGGGGGCAGATTTCTACGATCCCCATATAGAGGAAAGACAAACAGTTTGTGCAGATGGTGAAATCGAGAACGTTCCTCTGGGAATTGGTGCTAACACCATTATCAGACGAGCAATTATTGACAAAAATGCCCGGATCGGTTGTGATGTCCGCATCATCAACAAAGATAGGGTTGAAGAAGCAGATCGAGAAAGCGAAGGCTTCTATATCCGCAGTGGCATCGTTGTCGTGCTGAAAAACGCCGTGATTTCCGATGGGACAGTTATTTAGTGGTGAGTGATGCGTGGTGAGTGATGAGTGGAAGAATTGAAAATAATTTTCTACTCGTATAATGTGCAGCTTCTTTGTTCCCCCCTTAAAAAAGGGGGGCTAGGGGGGATCTTTTCATGAGTGGCGTAGTTTTGCGATCCCCCAATCCCCTTAACAAGGGGGCATTAGATCAGTCGTACACGGGTTTACTCTTTACTCCCTACTCTCTAATTCTGCTCGTTGGTTTACCAGGGAGTGGAAAATCTACTTTAGTAGGACAACTGGTAGCAGCAGACTCAAAGCTACAACCCATATCAACTGACAAAATTCGAGAACGCCTATTTGGGAATGAGGTGATTCAGGGGGAATGGTTGCTAGTTTGGCGCGAGGTGCAACGGCAATTTCAAAGGGCTGCAATTCAAATTTCGCGCGGCGAAGTCAGTACGGCAATTTACGATGCAACTAATGCCCAACGCAGACATCGGCGAGAAGTCATCGTTTACGCTCGTGCTGCGGGGTTCAAGCAGATTGTAGGACTTTGGGTCGATACTCCTGTATGGTTATGTCTAGCGCGAAATCGACGGCGCGATCGCCAAGTCCCTGAAGAGGTCATATTACGGATGCATCGTCAGCTGCGCGATGCGCCACCGAGTTTATCTGAAGGGTTAGATTGTTTGCTGCGTTCCAGTCAATTATCTGTTTGCACTTCAGCCGCTTCACCAAGTTAAGGTAGTAGGAACGCACACCGCACGCTCCTATTAAGTCTAACTAGCTGTAAAAGGGTCGAAAGCTTCTTTCTCTTCTTAGCGGACGATTGTATGATTCCTCAATCCAAGTTCTCACTTCATTTTCTGAGTTAAAATCAAACGTTTCGCCTGTTATCGGGTCGTAAAGCTTCCACAACGAACGACCTATTTTATCTTCGGTTTGCCACACTCGCATTTCTGCATTGTGACTCCAAGCGGTAACGAGCGATCGCCACATCTTTTTCAACCACGATCTGCGAGTTGGTCGATTGTGTTGCGGTTCTAGTTTGTAGTTGTAAATTTGTTCTAGTTTTTGAATGTTTTGTCGATAATTCATCACGATCTCGCCTCCTGAAGGAATCAGGTCATTATTTCGCGTGCGTTCCTTCTGGATATTTCCTTACTTCCGTCTCTCTCAGCATCCGGTGAAGAGTGTTTTTAAGAGAGATGAACGATTTATTTTCTGTATTTATTGTAACTAAATTTTCTGAAAATCGGTTGAAATCTCAGTTTAATAGTCACGAAATTCTGACAAAATAGCGAACAAGCATGAAATTACTCCTCGCAGCTTCAGATTCTTCTACATGATTTCTGCTTTCATAGCAATTCTCGATTGTGTGGATGACATTTGTAGGGGCGCACAGCTGTGCGCCCCTACCAGACGTGTATTGCATCCAATTGAAAACCGCTATCAAGAGTGACTTGTATCGATCTACACAGAACAAAAGACGATAATTGTATACAGTATTCAAAATTATGTAACTGACTTAAAAGTTAGCATTACTATTGCTAAGCTACTGCAAGTATTTGGCGCGATCGCACTAACTTTTGACTTCTAACTTTTGACTTTTGACTTGCTACTATGAACTATACCTTTGATTTTTCAGTGATTTGGAATAACATAGGTTTGTTTACGGCGGGAGCATTTGTCACCATTAGGTTATCGTTAATTGCGATCGCCTTTGGATTGATTCTTGGCATCGTAGGAGCGTTATTTAGAACCTCTGAAAATCGGTTTTTGAATTGGTTAGCGATCGCCTATGTTGAGGCTATCAGAAATACGCCATTTTTAATCCAACTTTTCTTTATATTCTTCGGATTGCCGAATTTAGGTATTAAGCTAACAGCAGAACAAGCAGCAACTTTATCATTAGCTGTCAACTTTGGGGCTTATTCTACAGAAATCGTCAGAGCAGGTGTAGAAAGCATTCATAAAGGGCAAGTTGAAGCAGGCTTGGCACTAGGATTCAAACCCTTATCGGTGTTTCGCTATATTGTTTTAACTCCGGCATTATCAAACATTTATCCAGCTTTAGTTGGTCAAATTATTCTTGCGGTTTTATTTACTAGCGTTGTCTCTCAAATTGCAGCTGAAGACTTGACATTTGCTGGGGACTATCTAAATTCCCGAACTTTCCGCAGTTTTGAGATTTACTTCACGATTTCTCTCATTTATCTAGCTATTGTTTGGTTAATTAAAGGATTAACTTACGCTATAGAAAAACGGTTTTTTGAATTTGCTAAATATAGACGCTAATCCATGACATATTTATCGTGTTTTGGCTAGTGTACAGGCGGGTTTATCAAACACTTAAGACTACGGCAAATATTTACGATAAAAACCTGCCCGTACAAATGCATCACTTTTGACTTTTAATTTTTGACTTTCTAAAAATGGATGAATTTACTATACCAATCATTTTGAAAAACCTCATAATTGCAACCCAATGGACGTTGATTTTATCTGCGATCGCATTTATTAGTGGTGGAATTATTGGTTTTCTCGTGATGTTGATGCGGATTTCTCCGAACCAGTGGATTCGAGGCAGTAGTTGGATTTACATTGAGTTTTTTGAAGGAACGCCGCTATTATTACAATTGTTTCTTGCCTTTTTCGGACTCTCTGTGGTTTTCGGAGTTAATTTGTCACCTTTACAAGCAGCAACTCTAGCTTTAACGGCTTTTACTAGTTCATTTTTAGCAGATATCTGGCGGGGTTCTGTAGCTGCTATTCCTCAAGGACAGTGGGAAGCAGCATCAGCATTAGGTTTTGGCTATTTCAAAAAACTTAGATTGATTGTATTACCACAAGCACTCAAATTATCGATCGCACCAACCGTAGGATTTGCCGTACAAGTGATCAAAGGAACTTCTTTGGCTTCTGTAATTGGCTTTACTGAATTATCTCGCGCTGCGGCGCAAATTAATAATGTGACTCTGCGATCGCTATTAGTATTCTCACTTGCAGGTTTGATTTATTTCTGCTTGTGTTATCCCCTTTCTATTTTAAGTCAAAATTTAGAACGAAAATTAACATACAAAGCTTGAAAAAATCAGTCTAACGGCTAGTTCCGACTCCCGATTTCCTATTTACCTCAAATGAACGCGATTCCTAAAAAGTGGCTGCAATTCATCACGCTGTTTTTGGCAAGTTTATTAATGACGGCGAGTATTGCTGCTTGTAACTCGTCAGAATCATCTTATGTCAAATCGATGTCAGTGACATCTGGTACTGCGTCAGCTACTAGCCTACCTGGTGTAAATTCTAGAACAACGCTAAAACAAATTCAATCTACTGGCAAGGTACGAGTTGCTGTTCCAGATGATTTTCCCCCGTTTGGTGCTGTGGGACCAGATATGCAAGTGCGCGGCTATGACATTGATGTAGCACGGGAGATAGCTAAAGGTTTAGGGGTCGAGTTGGAATTAGTCCCCGTGGTTGGTAATTACCGAATTCCGTTTTTGCAAACAAATCGGGTAGATATGGTAATTTCGAGTTTGGGTAAGAACAAAGAACGAGCCAAAATTATTGATTTTTCCATACCATATGCTCCTTTTTTCTCAGGAATTTATGGCAGACAAAATGTTAAAGTTGCTTCTATGGAAGACTTGAAAGGTCGTACCGTAGGTGTTGCTCAAGGCTCTTTAGAAGATTTAGAACTGTCTAAACTACCTACTGGAACGGTTAAAATGAAACGTTTTGCTAGTAACAGCTTAACGGCATCAGCATTAGTATCGGGACAGGTAGAACTGATTGCAACTGGCAACGTGGTAGCGGCTAAATTAATACGAGATAACCCCGATAAACAAATCGATCGCAAGCTTGTGCTGAAGAATTCTCCTTGTTACATTGGCGTACGACGTGGTGATACCGATCTTTTACAAAGAGTTAATGCGATTATTACAGATTTGAAAACCTCGGGAAAATTGAATAGTTTTTCTCAGAAATGGTTGGGAGAACCTCTGGCAGAATTGCCTACCGTATAAAAAGTCAAAAGTTAAAAGTCAAAAGTCAAATGTATGGTGGGTATTGTCCACCATGCAAATAGATATAAATAGTTAATGGGAAAAGTATCAGTTTATGGCATACCCTCACTCCGAAATAAGTTCAAGTAATATCGCTAGTAATGACTTAGAGCCAATTGTTATTGCTAGAAACGTGGAAAAGTGGTATGGCAATAATTTCCACGTTCTTAAAGGCGTTAGCCTAACAGTTAATCGAGGTGAAGTCGTGGTTTTAATGGGACCATCTGGTTCGGGTAAATCAACTTTTATTCGGACTTTCAATGGTTTAGAACCTTATCAAAAAGGTAGCATTGAAATTGATGGAACGAAGATTTTTCATAATCTCAAAAATATCGAAATCGTACGTCGAGAAGTGGGAATGGTGTTTCAACAATTTAATTTATTCCCTCATTTAACTGTACTAAAAAACGTGACTCTTGCTCCAATTCATTTGCGCGGAATGACAAAAAGCAAGGCTGAAGAAATGGCGATGCAACTATTAGAAAGAGTCGGAATCGACCATCAAGCAAATAAATATCCAGGTCAACTATCTGGCGGACAACAACAACGAGTGGCGATCGCGCGTGCTTTAGCAATGAAACCAAAAGTCATGTTATTTGACGAACCAACATCAGCTCTCGATCCAGAAATGGTACAAGAAGTATTGCAGGTAATGCGATCGCTGGCTAATTCTGGGATGACGATGGTTTGCGTGACTCATGAAGTTGGTTTTGCTCGCGAAGTTGCCGATCGCGTTATCTTTCTAGCTGATGGTTATTTAATAGAAGATACCACACCATCGGAATTTTTCAATAACCCGAAAGAAGAGAGAACTAAAAAGTTTCTGTCGCAGATTTTGCACTGAATTCCTGTTAAAATCCGAACGATGTATCAGCGCGATCGCAAATTATATTTGCATTGATAAATATGGCAGGTAAACTTACTACTCATGTCTTAGACACAGCTCAAGGTTGTCCCGCTAGACAAATGACAATTGAATTGTGGTCGGTTAGCTCAAATGGAGAAAAAACGCTATTAAAAACTATTCATACTAATAATGACGGTCGTACGGACTCACCATTATTAGTAGATGAAGAACTCAAATCAGGTATTTATGAACTAGTTTTTTCTGTTGGCGATTACTTTACCAAACATATGGAGAACCTACCTCAGCCAGCTTTTCTCGATCGCGTACCGTTACAATTCGGAATCGCCGATCCTAATTCTCACTATCACGTTCCCTTACTCGTTTCTCCCTGGTCTTATAGTACTTATCGCGGTAGTTAAGCTTAATTTGGATCGCGCAAAGACGCGAAGGCGCAAAAGTGTTCTTTGCGTCTTTGCGTCTTTGCGTGACAATTCTTTTCTAGGTAACTTGATGATGATTTCTCTAACAGAACTGAACCAAATGAGCCAAGATGAGTTTGTAAAAACCTTGGGAGCAGTGTTTGAAGATACGCCCGCGATCGCTTATCATGCTTGGTACGAGCGACCGTTTAAAAACGTAGCGCAATTACATCAAACAATGGTAGATGTTGTCAGAACTGCCAGTCAAGACGCACAAATAGAACTCATTCAGGCACATCCTGACTTAGGTAGTAAAGCCAAAATGGCAATGGCATCGGTACAAGAACAAGCTGGTGCAGGTTTAGACCGTCTTACACCTGAAGCATACGATCGCTTTTTATCTCTAAACCAAGCCTATAAAAATAAGTTTGATTTTCCGTTTATTATTGCCGTTAAAAATCACACAAAAGATAGCATTCTTGCAGCTTTTGAACAACGGTTGCAAAATTCTATTGAAACAGAACGAAACCAAGCTTTAGCAGAAATTTTTCAAATTGCTAAATTTCGTTTAGATGCGATCGTATCACAGTAGGGGCGCATAGTTATGCGCCCCTACCAATATTTGATTTTTTAAAACTTAAACTGAGCGCGTAAATTACCTACATAAATATTAGGATTGTCACTGAAATTATTCGGATTGGCAATCAAATAAAATGCGGGAACTAGAGCAATGTTATCCGTAATTGGGTAATAGTAAGTTGCCTCAAACTCATATTGTACGCCGCCATCACCACCACCAGAAACTAAAAAGTTCCGACCGTCTAAAACAGCAAATGGTCTGAGATAGGAAAATGTTAACAATGCTCCTTCTTTACCTAAATCGGGAAAAGCTAATCCTGCTTGAATTGCCTGTACGTCAACTTCTCCATCCAGTCGTCCATCTGTAGTAGGTTTAACATTCGTACTCGCATAGGTATATCGTCCAAATAAACCAATGCCTTGAGTTACTAACCAATCAAAATTGAAGTTCCAAGTGTCAGCTGTAGCATCTTCAATTGAACCGCCAAACCCATCATCGACAAAACCATAAATCGGTTCGCCAATTGCGCCACCTACCCGTCCGTTCACTGCTTGAATGTTAGAACGGTTGTAGAGAAATCTCAAGTTCAAATTCTTGCCAGGAGCAAAGGCTAATTCTGCTGTAATTGTGTTAGTTGGTTTAAATAAACCTTGACTAGGATTACTAGAAGTATTGAACGCAGAACCAGAAAGAAATTCTGTATTCTCGCCTAAATAACCAGCAGTTAATTTGAATTGGTCGTTAATTTCCCAGGCTACGACTGCTCCCGAACCTCTATCGACGGAATTAAGAAGAGTACTACCAATCGAGTTGTAGCTACTTGCTCCGGTTAAATATAGAGTGAAGCGGTTATTGTCAAAATGACGAAACCAGTTAACGCGAGGACCAACTGTAAATTGTAGACTTTTCCCAACCGGAAAACTATAGAATAATTCGCGCACGACGACATTATTATCCGCTCCCGTCACACCTTTTTGATCCGTGTAAGGTACGCCAAAGGTATTAAATAAACCAGCAGAAGCAAATGTATTTGCAGGAGAATTCCCATTCCCGGCTACGAGTTGGGTGACGAGACTATCCTTACCTGTAAATGAAGTGTTGAAATTGAGGAAAAGGTAATCGCTAAAAGTAACGTTAGGGTCATCGCTAATCGTCCGGCGTACAGGTCTACCATCAGCTCCCCGCGCCGGAACAAAAACACTGGTTCCCTCTGCTGTTATATCTCCATCGGCAAAAGCTCCAGTCACGTTGAGGAAGATGTTCGCAGTGAGTTTTGTCGTCGTGGAAAATTGATTTGCTTCTAATTCTGCTGTTTGTGTTTCCAAAGCATCGACACGACGACGCATAGTCGCAATTTCAGCTGCAAATTCTGCTTGCAGAGCTTGCAAGGTGTCTAAGTCCTGTTTGTCTACTACATCGGCGCTGGCTGTAGCAATGAGTTCGTTGACTCTGTCTAAACAGGCATTCAACCCAGCCGCAAATTCATATCTCGTTAATGCACGATTACCGCGATAAGTTCCATCAGGATAGCCAGCAATGCAACCGTATCTTTCTACTAAAGATTGTAATGCTTGAAATGCCCAATCTGTAGGTTGTACGTCCGAAAGCTGAGATACAGATGTGACTTGTGCCATAATATCTGGATCGGTCTGAGATGATTCTAAATTATTCTCATTTGCCTCTACTGGTAGTACGCTGATTGAAAGACTTGCTGCTAATAAACTTAACCACAAAGTTATTTTAGCTGTCGCTTTTACTTGACAGAAAAAACCTGAATCCATGACTCCTCACACGCATAGCAAACTGGCAATAACAGATAGCAATCTGTCTTGCTCTAAACAATTTAAAAATTGAAAAAACAGATTTATAGTGGCGATCGCACTCTAGAAATAAACTCGATCCAATGTCGAGTACACATCCTTACTTTTAGCTTTCAAGACCCGATCGGCTTGCAAGCATACTGTATACGCTAGTGTAACTTGAGTGAAAAAATTGTAATTCCAACTACAAAAAAGTCTAGATCGCAGTACGAACTTTCGATCTAGACGCGATTGTTATTCTAGAAATCCCTAGCTCGAAAAATCTCCTTTGGCAGACGTTGAGAGATTTTAATTCATCAACAGCCAAAGTTTTTGCAGCGAACTGGTGGAATTTTCTTGTTGCTCGAATTCCTTGTTAGCCCAGCACCGTTCAATATACTCTACTTGTTGTTCGCGATCGACTAATTCATCGACAAGTAAGGAAATTAGGACTCGCCAAGCAAAGTCCAACCCAAACTTAAATGTAGAAGCTTTACCATCTGGATTAGGAATTCGGCTGGGAATGAGTTCTAATTGTTGGTAGTTTTCCCACTGAGAGTTGCTTATTTGGCTGAGAGTTTTCACAATCGTCCTCCTCAATTTCTGTCATTGCAGGAGGCACTTCTAAACCTGTCACCACAACGCTTGACAATTACCCAAGTTACAGCTTTCCGGTCTGTAAGCGTATGTCCGAATCTTTTTCCGTGCCTTAAGATACATTTTTATTATATAACAAGATGAACTCTTGTTACATATCTGTATTTAGAAACATTTTTGCTCTGTTGGCTCTCTCTTTGAGCAGAGATAAAAGCTGTATTCAGCTAGCTCAAAACCTTTCTGGAAAAGAATTTCGATCGAAAATGCTAGTTTGAAATATGGCACGATCTTCTACTCTTCCAACTAGCTAATGCTCAACTCAGATGACGAGGAAATTTTTTATTCCAGCGTGGCGATCGAATACATTGTGCCACAGGGGAAAGAAGCTGTTTTTCTCAAATGGCACGATCGCTTAGTGAGTGCTGCCGCACATTACGAGGGGTTTACTCGCACAGATCTCTGTCCGCCTCTGGAATGTCGCGATGGAGTCGTCAAATGGTATTCCATCATGCACTTCGACACACCGACTCGGTTAAATGGGTGGCTGCAATCACGCGATCGCGATCGCGTGATGGAGTCAGGACGAGAGATTTTCCAAATTTACAAATTCAAGTCATTGACGACTGGCTTAGAGGGATGGTTTTCTCTCCAGTCTGGTATAGAGAAAACGAGTTTGGGTCTCCCAGCATGGAAGCAAGTCTTATCGGTAGTTCTGGGATTGTATCCCACAGTCATGACGCAATCGAGAGTATTTGCTGCTTTTGGTATCATGCAGTCTTGGTCGCCTGCTAGTTCGATGTTGGTGAATAACCTGATAACATCCTCAATTTTGACGTGGTTGGTGATGCCATTGGTAACGCGGTTCATGAGATTTTGGCTACAACCTGCTTTTCGTTTAAGTTCGGTTAAAACCGATTTAATTGGAACCGCGATCGCGTTGATTGCACTGGGAATGATGGCAATATTATTCGAGCAGTTGTCCAAATCATAAAACGCATTCATCGCACTTCGATCGCACCACTTAATATTTCAGATCCGCAGCAGGCTTGTGTTGTTAGAAGTTTTAGTATACTGTATACCATATCTATCGAGTTTATGTTTAGACTGCAATGCTCGATGCCTGCAATTTCCTGACTACGTGACAATCCTAGAAGTAATTTAACAATTTTAGACAGCGACCAAACGAACATTTTTGTAAATTGATGTTTTGTAGCCAAAAATACAGAATATTAAATCTGGAGACAATTTGTATTTCAATCGCTAAATAATTTTAAGTTGGCGAGTCAAGAGAGGAGAGATAAACGATCGTGAATTGTATTAAATAATGCAAAAACTCGCGAGAGAGTTGAGATTTAATGACAAATTAGTAGTAAAAATCGACTAAACTCCAGCAGGCGATCGTTGGGAAAAAAAGAGGCGATCGCGCGTGCATGACAATAACGAAAATAGTTTTATAAACCTCGCAAATAAGCGCTGAATTTGAGGAATCCTGATGGCAAAAGTGAGTGTTCAATCGACTCCGCAAACTGAGGAGCGTAATGCTGTAGCACCTGTCAATAGGCTAATCTACGGACTGAACGACAAGCCTCCATTTATCGAAGCAGTGCTAGCAGCCATGCAGCACGTTCTAGCGATCTTTGTCGGTATTATTACTCCTCCGTTGCTGATTGCCAACGCTTTAAAGCTGAACCCAACTGACACTAGCTACGTCGTCAGTATGTCACTGTTTATTTCGGGAGTCTCGACATTCATTCAAGCTAGAAAAATTGGACCAATTGGTTCGGGATTGCTCAGCATTCAGGGAACTAGCTTCTCTTTTCTAGTGCCCATTATCTCCGCAGGGACAGCAGTAGTCGCAGCCGGAGGAACCCCAGAAAGAGCGTTGAGCTTAATCTTTGGCTTGTGCTTCTTTGGCGCGTTTATTGAAATCATCTTGAGCCGCTTCTTACACCTAGTTAGAAAAATTATCTCTCCCCTAGTCACGGGTACGATTGTTTGCGTCATCGGTCTGACCCTGATCAAAACGGGGATTATCAGTATGGGTGGAGGGGTAGCAGCGCAAAGAAACGGTACTTTCGGCAGCTTGCAAAACATAGGCGTTGCCGCATTGGTACTGCTGACCATCATCGTGCTGAACGTGAGTAAAAAGCCAATGCTGAGGATGGCTTCAGTCGTCATTGGACTGCTAGTCGGCTACGCTGTGGCAAGCGTGTTAGGCATGGTTAACTTCAGCGGTTTGGGAAATTTGCCGTTAATCGCCTTGCCAATTCCATTTCGTTATGGACTGAGCTTTGACTTTGCTGCTTTCGTACCATTTATTCTGCTTTATATCATCACCACAGTAGAATCGATTGGCGACCTCACAGCCACATCAGCGGTATCTGGAGAGCCAATTAAAGGCGCGACTTACATGCGGCGAATCAAAGGGGGAATTTTAGGAGATGGCGTAAATTCTCTGATTGCGGCATTATTCAATACATTTCCCAACACGACATTCAGTCAGAATAATGGCGTGATTCAAATTACAGGTGTGGGTAGTCGCTATATCGGCTACTACATTGCAGCCATACTTGCCTTTTTGGGTCTATTTCCAATTGTGGGTGGGATCTTCCAAACCTTACCGCAAGCTGTGTTGGGTGGTTCCACGATTATCATGTTCGGCTCAATTGTTGTCGCAGGAATTAACATTCTCTCATCAGTAGAACTCGATCGCCGTGCGATGGTAATTGTCGGTACATCCTTGGCAATGGGGTTAGGGGTGACTTACACGCCGGAAATTGTTGATGCATTGCCACTAGCAATTAAAAACGTTCTCTCTTCTGGAATTTCCGCCGGAGGACTGACAGCTATCTTATTAAATTGGTTGTTGCCTTACGAGCAAAAAGAGGTTCTTGTTGGGCAAGACGATTCTAATGCTGACGAACTTGCAGAGTTAGAAGCATGAGCAAAATTCAAAAGTCAAAATTTTGAATTGTTTTGGTCGCTGAGTTGGGACAAGTTAGGTAGAGGCAAGTTACATAGGGGCAAGTTACGCAGGGGCAAAGTTACAATGTATAACCTCAAGGTTGTCATCATCGGTGCGGGAATTGGCGGTTTAACCGCAGGTATCGCTCTGCGTCACGCAGGGTACGAAGTCGAGATTTATGACAGAGTCAAAGAACTGCGTCCGGCGGGTGCAGGAATTTCATTGTGGTCGAACGGTGTAAAAGTCCTCAACCGTCTGGGGTTAGGGGAAAAGATGGCGGCGATCGGCGGCTTGATGGATCGAATGCAATATCTTACCCTTAAGGGGGATGTATTAAGCGATATCGATCTGCATCCCTTAGTCGAGGAAGTCGGGCAGCGTCCCTATCCAGTCGCTCGTACTGACTTGCAACAAATGCTCTTGGAGGCTTATCCCGGCGAAGTCAAGCTAGAACATAAATGTATTGCAGTCGAACAAGACGAGAATAGCGTTACGGCAATTTTTGAGAACGGACATCGTACCACAGGCGATCTACTTATAGCAGCAGACGGAGTGCGATCGCTTCTGCGCACGTATGTATTAGGACAAGAAGTGCAACCCAATTACGGTCATTACGTCAACTGGAATGGTTTAGTTCCCGCCAGCGAAGATTTAGCCGCAAAAAATTCTTGGGTAATTTTTGTCGGCGAACACAAACGGGCTTCAATGATGCCAGTAGCAGGCGATCGCTTCTACTTCTTTTTTGATGTTCCTTTGCCTAAAGGTACTGTTTCTAGCCCCGAAAATTACCGCGCCGAATTGACAGAACACTTTCAAGGCTGGGCGCAACCCGTTCAAAATTTAATTCAGCGTCTCGATCCATACAAAACAAATCGTTTAGAAATTCACGACGTGGGACCGATTGACCGAATGGTACGTGGTAGAGTTGCTTTACTCGGAGATGCCGCGCACGCTACTTGTCCAGATTTGGGACAGGGAGGTTGTCAAGCAATGGAAGATGGGTTGGTGTTAACTCAATACCTGCTCACAACAAATATTAGTATGGAATATGCCTTAAAACGCTACGAAGCAGACCGGAAAGAACGGACTAGCGCTGTAGTTGAAAAAGCCCGCAAACGCGCCGAAATGATTCACGGTAAAGAGCCAGAAATTACCCAAAAATGGTATCAGCAACTTGCACAAGAAGAACCAGCAGATGTTAGAGGTGCGATCGCTAAAGTGATTTTAGCTGGACCATTGCGTTGAGGGAATTCGGAATTAAAAACTCTTGACAAGATTTTTCCCTTAGAGCAAACTCAAGTAGCCTTTGAATATCTCGAAGAGGAGAGGTATTTTGGCAAAGTGGCGATCGCTTTCTAGTATTCCTGGCTGAGCTATGTTGAGAACGCTTTTCCGTACAATTGCACTCGCCGCCGTGCTGCTTTCTAATACCAGGGCGATCGCATCTCCTTCAACAATTGCCAGCTTGACTTCAGTACGAGAAGAAACTCGCATCGCCTTACCTAAAGACTTCCAATACCCGAATGGCATTGCCCGTGCTAGTGACGGGACGCTATATGTGGGTTCAGTTACTAGTGGCAAAATCCTCCGCATTCTGCCAAATGGTAGGATTGAAACTTTCTTCCCTGGAAATAGTGAAATATTTGCGGCTAATAGTCTGCGACTCGACGAGCAACGCGGTATCTTGTGGGGAGCCTCATCAGACTTTTTAGGCGTTCGCGGTGCTGATGGCAAAGTCACTCGCCGTCCCCATCGGATCTTTGCACTCGATATTCGGACTGGTAAAGCGTTGCAGGTGATTTTGATGCCAGATGGCGGCTTTGGTAATGACATGGCGATCGATCCCAAAGGTGGAGTTTACCTCACTGATAGTAATCGTCCTCGCATTTACTATCTTGCACCTGGAGCCAAGCAACTTCAGGTTTGGGCTGAAGACGATCGCTTGCGCTCTCAACCAGTTGGTTTAGCTGGAATTGCACGAGCAGCTAACGGTATCGTAGTTGTGGGGCTGTTCTCCGGTGGCAGATTATTCAAAGTGACTCCATCACCACAGGGAACGCAAGTAGAAGCGATTTCGCTGCAACGCTCGATTGAAAATCCAGATGGTATGGTATTTGCTCCAGATGGTTCGCTACTCGTATTAGAAGGAGCGATCGCCAGTGGTAACGGTCGCCTGCTCCGCATTCGTGACATTCTTACACCTGCATCGCAACCAAAAGCGATCGAAGTCTTAGCGGACAAAATGGAATCGCCCGTTAATTTGACTGTAGCAGATCGACAAATATGGGTTACAGAATCGCGCATTCGCCATCGTCTCATTCCAGGAAGAGAAGCTGCCATTCCCGATCGCTTTTTTATCCGCCGTTTTACGTTACCGTCTTCTAAGACCACCAAGACTTCTTGGTTAAGATTCGATCCCCCCTAACCCCCTTCAAAAGGGGGGAATAAAGCCCCCTTTTGAAGGGGGTTGGGGGATCGAGGACTATGCATCCCAACCGAGAAGAATTGCTTCTAATGAGGAGAAAAACATGGCAACATATTTAGTCACGGGGGCAAATCGCGGGATTGGTTACGAATATTGCCGTCAACTTAAAGCGCGAGGGGAGAACGTCATCGCGGTCTGTCGTGCGGTTTCGGATGAGTTAAAAGAACTAGGCGTACACATTGAATCTAAGATTGATATTACCTCAGATGCATCCGTTACCGAACTACGCGATCGCCTGCAACAAATGCCGATTGACGTGTTAATTAACAATGCGGCGATCGTCGAGCGCGTCACGCTGGAAAATCTAGATTTTGAAAGTATCCGAAAACAATTTGAAGTCAATGCCCTCGGCGCTTTACGAGTGACGCATACATTCCTACCCCATCTCAAAGCAGGTTCCAAAGTCGTGATGATGACTAGTCGCATGGGATCGATTGGCGACAATACTTCTGGCGGTTCCTACGGCTACCGGATGTCTAAAGCTGCATTATCGATGGCGGGTAAGTCTCTAGCACACGATCTCAAACCAATGGGAATTGCAGTTGCTATTCTCCATCCAGGGTTAGTCCAAACTCGCATGACTAACTTTAGTGCATCTGGCATTACTTCTGAAGAATCGGTGCAAGGATTGTTAGCCCGAATTGATGAATTGTCATTAGATAATACGGGGACTTTTTGGCACAGCAATGGCGAAGTTTTGCCTTGGTAAACTCGCTCATGATGCCACCAATGACAAATGACCAATGACTAATCACAACGATAATGCCGATCCAACTCTAAAAACGTATGCAATAAAACATTCGTTCCTTCAGCACACTGTTCTGGCGAAGTAAATTCCGTTTCAGCATGACTGACACCCGCTTTACTCGGCACAAAAATCATCCCCATATCGGTGAAAGTGGCGAGTTCTTGAGCGTCATGGCTGGCGCGACTGGGTAGATGGGTGTAACTCAGCCTTAAATCTTCGCACGCTTGCGCGATCGCCTGTTGGATCTGCGGTTTTGCTAAGGCTGGCTCGTTCCGCAAACGAGGTTGTAAATCGATATAAGTCTGAGTTTCAACGGCGATCGTTTCAACCTCTGCTTGCAGTTGTGCCATTAAATTATCGAGATGCTGGCTGGATAAATCCCGAATATCTAAGCTCATCTTCACTAACCCAGGAATCACATTTGCAGCATTAGGTAAAACTTCCATCCAGCCTACTGTTGCTACCTGTTGTCCACCTTGAGTGTTGCCGATTTTATTCACTGCTAGCACGACTCTTGACGCAGCTACCAAAGCATCTTGGCGCATCTGCATTGGTGTAGAACCTGCGTGGCTGGAACTACCTTTGACTGTAATAATGTAGCGTCTTTGTCCGACAATCCCTTCCACAACACCGATTTGCTTGCCCAGGCATTCTAAAACTGGTCCTTGTTCGACGTGCAACTCGACAAAAGCTGCGATGTCTGCGGCGGTGCGACGTGCTTCTGTAAGTCGCCTCCAATCGCCGCCAACCCGCGTCAAACAAGTTTGAATGTCTATGCCATCAACACGGGGATATGTCGCCGGATCGAGAATGACTCTACCGGACATTGCTTTACTGCCAATCATCGTCCCCTCTTCATCGGTGAAGACAATCACTTCTAGAGAGCGATTCAGTTGAATTTGCTGTTCTTGCAAGACTCTTACCACTTCCAAGCCTGCCAAGACTCCAAACGCACCATCATAGCGTCCGCCATTCGGTACGGTATCGATGTGGGAACCCGTTGCTAAGGCTGCCGCGTCGGGATATTTGCCGGGATATTTACTGATGATATTGCCAGCCGGATCGATCTTGACGCTCATCCCTGCGGCTTGCATCCATTGTTGCACCCGATCGCGAGCTTGCATATCCGTAGCGCTGTAGGCAATCCGCCGCACTCCTCCACCAGGCAAAGCGCCAATTTGCGCTAACTGTTCGATGCTCTGGATGAGGCGATCGCGGTTTATCGACAGTTGGGATAAAGTATCTACCATTTGGCAATATCTCAGACTAGAGTATTTATTCCCAGACATTTATGTATACAGTATACTCTACTTTTAAACTGAGATTGTTAATTCAGGTACAAAATTGAGGAAATTCCAATATCGCTCTCCGTTTTTTCTCCTAATCCTTTCAAAAGTTAAATGAGATTGCTATAGTATTGATTGTTTACCAAACAATCGAACAAAATTTAGATTAAAAATCCTTTCCAACGTTAACTGAATTTCATGAGGGTTGTGCTTAATTGCATTCTCGATCGGGTTACTAAACACTCGCCAAAGCTGGTTGGTATCAGCGTTCACAATAGGCAGATCGTCCGTGATGCGATCGATCAGTTGAATGCGTTTTTTGGTTAAATTGTGGTTTAAATTAATGAGGACTGAATCTACTAACGGCTTTAGTTGAGTCGGTTCGCAATGGAGAATAACACCTTGTGTTTCAGCAGTGTGAGCTTCGAGAAGAGAATTAATTAAGGCGAGCTGGCGATCGCTTCCTTGCAATAACCGTTCGATCGTCGATCGCTTGACTATCAGCTTATCGTCTAATTCATTCGTAGCTTTATTCAATAAGCTTTTCAACACGATTGAGCTGCCCACAACTGGAGTTTGTAGATCGTGCGATACAGAATGCAGAAATATTCGTAGTTGGCGATTGGCTTCAAACTCCGATCGCTTCAAGCGTTCGTATAGGTACACTGACAGAATACTAATCGAGCAAGCACAGGCGAGTTGGATAATAAGTTCTCTTGAGTAAAGATTGCGGATTTTTGCATACTCAAGGGTAGCCAGACCAGTTATGGGATAAAAAATCGCATAATAGGCGATCGCTACCGCTTGATAGATAACATGTAACCGCCAATGCACTGGAACCAGCACTGCAAAAATGAGAAATAACAGGGATGGTGGTGTTTCAGGAAGACTGACGAAAGTAAAAATAATATGTGTAAGACTGCTCAAGGAGCAGGCAAAAAGCAGAAATAGCGCTTCGGGATACCGTCGTCCCCAGATCGTTTTTTGCCCGATCGCACAAGCCAATAAAATGACAACAGCGCTGAGGTAGTAAACAATGGATGCAACTCTCCATCGCTCTGCGATCGATGCATCTCCATAGGTACTGAAGGCAACTGCTCTCAATCTCTCAAACTCAAACAAAACAGAGTAAAGACCTTCAGCCGATACGAGCGACTGCCAAAACAACGCTAACCATAGTCCAAGGCGCAATCGCTTTTGTAAAAATTGATGCCGCCAAGTCAAGTAGTCCGCTGAGTCTGGGCGTGATTTAAGGCGGGTCAACCAGTATTGAGCGTGTCGGCTGAGCCAGTGCCAAATTAATTGAATAAATTGCAACCATTGACCTGACTTGAGCGATCGCCCCATAAATAAATTTTAGAGATATTCAACTCCATGATGCTATATCACAATCTTCAGATTTGGAATTGACCGATCGGTTAGATCGGGCATCGATGCAAAGGCTGTCGTCCAAAGACCCTGACCGATTGGATGAATTTAAGATTAACCGATTGGTTTTACCAATTTGACTGGACGACCGATTTGCAAGCAGTTACTCCATTCGTAGGATAAACACCAACACAAATAGCCCTAGAACGAATAGTCCAAAATACGAAACAGGATGTGACTGCAATGGAAACAAATACAAATCAAGCGCCTTTATTTCCAAAGCCGACTGGCAATTATGCCGTAGGAACAACTTCTCTTTACTTTAAAGATTCGGAGCGAGAAGAACCTTTCACAGAAGACCCCAACGACAAGCGGGAAATAACAGCAAAAGTTTGGTATCCCAGCGAAACAGTTCCAGGAGCTAAGACCGCACCTTACATGAGCGAAGGCTTGAGTCATGCCTTCGCTTCTGGAGCAGGAATTCCACCGCAAGATTTTACCAAACTAATCCAATCTATCCCAACTTACAGTGTCGAGAACGCTCCAGTCGCCAATGCAGAATCGGAATATCCAGTCGTATTTTTGTCTCACGGCGGTGGCGATATGCCTGAATTTAACACCGTCAGGGCAGAAGAATTAGCTAGTCAAGGTTATATCGTTGTTGCAATTAACCATACTTACGAATCAGCCTTAAATATACTTCCCGATGGGCGAGTCACTTCCCACTCTCCTCTACCTGATGCAGCTGACAACGTAGCTGCCAGAGCCGAAGACATCCAATTCGTCCTAGACGAACTGGAAAAATTCAATGCAGGAAACGATCCAACAGGATTGTTTAGCGGGAGATTAGATCTCGATAAACTCGGTGTTTTCGGAGTTTCTACAGGTGGTGCAACTGCCGCTGAAATTTTATCAATCGATCCTCGTTTCAAAGCAGGAGCAAATTTAGATGGCACGTTGCGGGGTGATACGCCTAACGCTAGCCTCTCTCAACCATATTTGCAGTTCAACAACGTGGCTTTTGGTACAGAAATCAGTTCCGATGAAATATCAAGAGAACCCGACGATAAAGCCTTATTCAATAATCTTCAAAATGAAGGATATGAAGTGACCACTAAGGGGACAACCCACTTGCACTATACCAGTGATGTCCCCTTTCTATTTCCGCTTTTGCGAGATTCTGGCATGGAGCTAGGCGCTCTAACAGAATTCTTGAATTACTTTTTCAATCCTCAAGCGGCTATTGAAACTTACGAACATGAGAACTTTGAACTAATCGATCCCAATCGAGTGACGCAGATTACTAATGACTATCTCACTGCTTTTTTCGATCGCTATCTAAAAAATCGAGAAAGTCCTCTGTTTGCTGATAGTTCCTTTCCGCTTCCAGAAGCCTATCCAGAAGTTATCGCCCAATCTTATCAGGGAGAAAATCTCCTGTCTGACAAAGATGGTGATGATGAGATCTATGGCGGGCAAGAGAATGACTCCCTCTATGGCGGTGGAGGTAACGATCTCTTAAAAGGAGGCGATGGCAGCGATGCCTTACACGGAGGTGGAGGGGATAATTCCCTCTACGGTGAGAGCGGGAACGATTATTTATTTGGACAGGACGGTAGCGATTGTTTACACGGAGGTGAAGCGAACGATCTTCTGCATGGGGATGGGGGCAACGATGTATTAGAAGGGGACAACGGCGACGATACCCTAGTTGGTGCTGATGGCAACGATACGATGAGCGGCGGCAAAGGCAACGATACTCTCAGTGGTGGTGCGGGTAACGATCGCTTAAAAGACACTCAAGGCAACAACATTCTCTACGGCGACGCTGGCGACGATGAGTTGCGTGCAGGTCATGGAGATGACAAACTTGATGGCGATTCGGGTAACGATATCTTGATTGCTGGAGCAGGTGACGATCGCTTGAATGGGGGTACGGGCGACGATGTACTCCAAGGTGGTTCCGGGGTCGATCGCTTCTATTTGAGTAGCGATCGCGATATCATCCAAGACTTTCAGGATGGTCGAGATTTATTGGGGCTACTGACAACGAGCGATGGTCCTCCTCTCAGTTTCAGCGACCTTGATATTGTTCAAGTTGGGCAGAATCTTGAAATTCGCTGGAAGCTTGAAGGGTTGAACGATGTAGGAAGTCAGACGCACGTAATTATTCTCGAAGGGATTCAAGCTAGTCAAATTACAGTTGATGATTTTGTGCAAATAACACCCTAACCCTCTCGTAAATCTCAAGCAAAGCGCACAAGCGGAGTAACTTCAGCTTACTCCACTTGTTTTAGCCTAGCGCGATCGCACTCGCTATGAGATTCCCTCGATCCCTGCTCCCTGCTCTGTGCAAATAAACTTTTATCAAGAAATCCGAAATTCTTGTAACTTTAGTTGTTTTGTCATTTAATTTTCCATAGTTGGAGTATAACGTCATAAGAAAAATCAAAGATTGCCAAAGAAAAGCTAATTCCGCTAAAGGTGACATGGATAAGATGAGATGGGAGTAAATTTAGTATGCAGCTAATGTGGGGAACTTTTACCTATACAGCGCTAATCAAAAGTTAGTAGGGAAGCCAATTGAGTAAAGAATAAAGACTTTTTACCTTTTACCGCGAGATCGGCTAAATCAAGATTAGTATTAGTATTCGCAAGGACAATTATGAGCAACCCTAGTCGAACACAAATTATGTTATGCATTTTTCAGCTAGGGCTGTAAATTTATATATCTGTATATTGGTATGGCACAAGAGTTTCAATTAAACAGCATCATTCCCACTCAAGAAATTCCGTCTCTATTGAGTCGCTATCAATTGCTACCGCAGTTGATGCGGGGAATTGCGATCGATCGCGCGATCGCTCCTTATTTTTGTACCGAAGCCGAACGCCAACAAGCAATCGAGCAGTTTGAGAGACAGTATCACATAAACGATTCAGAGTCAAGAGCAGCTTGGTTAAAAAGAGCTGGCATGAGTGAAGCACAGATGGCAGAAGTCGCCGTGCGATCGCTCCTGATTGAGAAGTTCAAACAAGATACTTGGGGTGCAAAGGTCGAGTCTTATTTTATGAGTCGCAAAGCAGCCTTCGACCAAGTTATTTTTTCCTTACTGCGGACAACAGACGGTTTGCTGGCACAAGAAATTTACTTTCGCATCCTCGAAGGGGAACAAACCTTTGCTGAAATGGCACAACAATACTCCAAAGGCTCGGAGGCAAACACAGCCGGAGTCATCGGACCCGTGCCATTAAGCCAACTCAATCCGACTCTTGCCAAAATTCTTTCCATCGGTCAACCAGGGCAGCTTTGGCGACCGACTCGGATCGAAAACTGGTTTACGATCGTCCGACTGGAAAAGTTGCTACCAGCTCAATTAGACGCAAATATGCGGCAGCGTTTGCTCAACGAAATGTTTGAAACCTGGCTGAACGAACAAATTCAGCAGCTCCAACCATTGCAATTTTCTTGGTCTTAGCCCTTGCCCGTAGCCAAATCAGACCCCGGACAGTATCAAGCCGATCGATCTGCAAATTCTGATTTTGGAATATTTTGACTTTTAACTTTTGAATTTTGAATTCGTCATGACAGCTACTATTTCTAGCTCTCAATTTCAGGCATTTCTCGCTCAAACAAATTTATTTCATCCGCTGCCAGCAACGACTTTACAGGAATTAGCAACGAAATGTCACTTGTGGCGCTATCGGATCGGGCAACCGCTACTCGTGCGGGAAAAAATGCCGACGCAGGTGTTAGTTATCTACCAAGGTACTGCTAGATTAATAGGCTACGATCGCCGCCAGCAAAGCCCCGTAAGTTTGGGTTTAGTCGAACCGAAAACCGTCTTAGGTTGGGCGGGTTTGATTCGCAACATTCCCTGTGAAACCGCGATCGCCTCTACGGAAGTCATTTGTATTGCGATTCCCGCCGCCGACTTTTTAGCAAGTCTTTCAGCCGAACCGACTTTTGCCCAACACGTCAAAGCGCAATTTTCTCCTGCGGAATTGTGCGAACTCTTGAGTTTAGAACTCCAACGTCGCGCCGACAGTGCCACGAAACTGAAAGACTTGGTATTTCAACTAAGTCCGTCTGTCGAGGTACTGAATTTAGCCCCAGGGCAAGCAGATGGGACGCGATTGCGTGGCGATCGCACTTGGCTGATTAGTAGTGGAGCGGAGGCGATTGTCGGCAACCGTTTCGAGCTGAACGGTTCAGCCCCCACAATTACAGAGCCAGGGGTGCGGCTGCTGGGCGTGAAATTACCCCAGGAAATCGAACGAACTATGCCCGTCGTACTTGCTCCTACCGATCTAGAAGTTCCCTACGCCCCAGAACAACCCCCAGTAGCCCCAGCAACCAACACCAAATCCGTTAAATATCCCTTCGTGCGCGGACAGGGAGAAATTAGCGCGGCGATGGCTTGCTTCCAAATGTTGTGTCAATATTTGGGCGTATCGTGGCGACGGGACACGGTGCGGCGGGTATTGGAAAATCAACAGAAATCTCTCGGAACAATTTCTTTGCAAAGCTGCGGCGCGATCGCCGAGATGTTGGGCATGAGCGCCCAATTAATTCAAGTCCCCAGCAAAGCGATCGCGCGGATCAAAACTCCTGCTTTAATCCGCTATCACGATAGCTTGGCAATTCTCTACGCCTGCGACGACAAAGAACTGACGCTTGCCGTTCCCGAAATCGGGATTCACCGTCAAACCCCTGCCGATTTTGCCCGTGCTTGGGGCGAGGGAGGGCAAGTATTGCTGTTACAAGCGCGTCCGGGGGAAAAGACGGAAAGATTTAGCTTGCGCTGGTTTTTGCCGGCGATCGCCCACCATCGTGGCGTATTGATCGAAGTTTTGATCGCGTCATTTTTCGTGCAGCTATTTGGTTTAGCCAATCCCCTCGTTACCCAAGTCATTATCGACCAAGTTTTGGTCAACGGTGCTTTGGATACATTAAACGTCCTGGGAATTTTGTTGCTTGGGGTAGCGCTATTTGAAGCCTTGCTCACGGGAGTCAGGACTTATTTATTTGTCGATACCACGAACCGCATCGACATTGCTTTAGGTTCGGAAGTGATCGATCGCCTGTTACGTCTACCTTTAAGTTATTTCGATCGCCGCCGCGTCGGAGAATTAGCGTCACGTATCAACGAGTTAGAAAATATCCGCCAATTCCTCACGGGTACGGCACTGACAGTTGTATTAGATGCCGTGTTCTCGGTGATCTACATCGCTGTGATGCTCTTTTACAGTTGGATACTGACACTTGTAGCCCTGGCAACAGTTCCAGTCTTTGCCCTGTTGACAATTTTCGTCGCGCCCATCGTCCGCAAACAACTGCGGGTGAAAGCAGAACGCTACGCCGATACTCAGTCTTATTTAGTAGAAGTTGTTTCGGGAATTCAAACAGTCAAAGCGCAAAACATCGAACTTAAATCGCGCTGGCACTGGTACGAACGCTACGCCCGTTACATCAGCGCTGGGTTTAATACCGTGGTGACTTCCACTACGGCAAGTTCGGTGAGCGGATTTTTCAATAAGTTTTCTGGGCTATTACTGTTGTGGGTTGGGGCATATTTGGTGATTTCCCAACAATTAACCCTGGGACAATTGATCGCCTTTCGGATCATTTCTAGCTACACCACCAGTCCCTTATTGCGGTTGATTCAACTGTGGCAAAACTTCCAAGAAACTGCTTTATCGATCGAGCGTTTGGGTGATATTCTCGACGCACACCCAGAAGTAGACGAGGCAAACCGGGCGCAACTGCCAATGCCAGAAATTGAAGGGGCAGTCAAATTTGATGGCGTGTCTTTCCGCTTTGGCAACAGCGGTGTGTTTCAACTGACTAATGTAAATCTAGAATTTCCTGCGGGTACGTTTGTCGGGATTGTCGGGCAGAGTGGTTCGGGTAAGAGTACCCTAACGAAGTTGTTACCGCGTCTGTACGAACCGACGACAGGGACGATTCAAATTGACAATTACGATATCAGCAAAGTTGAGTTGTATTCCCTGCGACGACAAATCGGCATGGTGTTACAGGACACATTGTTATTTAACGGCACGGTGCAAGAAAATATTGCTCTAACGAATCCAGAAGCGAGTTCAGAGCAAATTATTGCCGCTGCGAAAATTGCCGTCGCCCACGACTTTATTATGTCTTTACCCAACGGTTACAACACCAACGTTGGGGAACGGGGTTCGGCGCTGTCGGGAGGACAGAGACAAAGGATTGCGATCGCCCGTACGGTACTGCAAAATCCCAAATTGCTGATTTTGGACGAAGCCACCAGCGCCCTCGATTACGATTCGGAACGGCAGGTTTGTCAGAATTTGGCAGAAGCATTTCACTCGCGCACCGTATTTTTCATTACCCACCGTCTCGCCACAGTCAAAAATGCCGATGCGATCTTGGTGATGGATAAAGGCGTGGTGGTAGAACAAGGCACTCACCAACAATTAATGGCTTTGAGAGGACGTTATTTCTGCCTCTACCAACAACAGGAATCGCAACTGTAAAATTCGGAATTCGGAATTCGGAATTCGGAATTACTAAACCTCTTGCCCTTACCCCTCACCCCTCACCCTTTTATGAATACCGAACCGCTAGCTAAATCTGAGGAACAATTTTTAAATTCATCAGTAGTACTTAACCGTCCTGCTTTGTGGTCGCATTTGTTTATTTGGCTGATTGTTGGCGCGACAACTTCGGCGATCGCTTGGGCAACATTTGCTAAACTCGATCAAACTGTAGTTGCAACGGGCAAATTAGAGCCGCTAGGGGCAGTTAAAGAAATTCAAGCTCCCACTGGGGGAGTGGTGCGAGAAATTCACGTTCAAGACGGTCAGAGCGTGAAAAAAGACCAGCTTTTAGTCACTTTAGACCCGACTTCGCCGCAAGCCGATTTAGATTCTCTCACAAAAGTTCGCTCTAGTTTAGTCCAAGAAAATCAGTTTTACGACCAGGCAATTAATAGTAGTAAACCTGTAATTTCTGGAAGTGCCGATCTGGTTTCTCTGCTGAAGTTACGCGCCGATTTGATGTCAGAAAATCGCTATTTTCAAAATGTTTTAAAGGGTGGTAATATTGCTTCTGGAGAAACGACGGATTTCGCAAATAATCAAAGTCAATTATTGACAGCCAGTCAAAATGAAATTCAATCGAGAGTTCAGGCAGCGCGGAAGCAAGTTCAAGAATTAGAAAAACAGCGATCGCAGACTGCAAAAGAACTAGCAACGGCAAAGCAAATTCTCAAGGTCAACAACCAAATTTTAAAGCGAATTACTCCCTTGGCAACTGGAGAAGGGGCAATTTCTCAAATTCAATACGAACGCCAGCAACAGGAAGTTATTACCAAACAAGGAGAGGTCGATCGCCTAACAGCCGAACAACAAAAGCTAGCAATTTCTATCGATCGAGCTAAGGAAGAATTACAAAATACAATTGCCACCTCAGCGAAAGAAGTTCATAGTAAAATTGCCGAAAATCATAAAAAAATAGCGGAGATTGATAGTCAATTAAGCCAAAAGCGATTGGAAAATAAGACAAAATTAGCAGAAATTGACGCGCAAATTAGTAAAGCCGTACAATCTGTCAAATATCAGCAGCTTAAATCTCCAGTGAATGGAACTGTATTTGATTTACAACCTCGTGCGGCGGGTTTTGTGATAGGTGATACGAAACCGATTTTAAAGATCGTTCCCAACGATAATTTGGTTGCTTCGGTATATCTGACAAATCGAGATATTGGCTTCGTGCGCGAGGGAATGAAAGTGGAAGTGCGAGTCGATTCTTTTCCCTCAACAGAATTCGGTACACTCAAAGGAAAAATTACTTGGGTTGGTTCCGATGCTTTAGCACCAACTCAAGAGCGGCAATACTACGCTTTTCCTGCCAGAATTCAATTAGAATCGCAAAATTTATCGGTGAATGGCAGACCAATTTCCTTACAATCTGGGATGGGAGTCAATGCTGGGATTATTATTCGTAAGCGATCGGTTATGAGTATTTTGACCGATTTATTTGACAAGCAAGTCAGAAGTGTAGAGTCGATTCGGTAGTTGGGATTAAATAATTAATCGTTAAATATGGAGGTTAGCGGACTCGAACCGCTGACATCCTGCTTGCAAAGCAGGCGCTCTACCAACTGAGCTAAACCCCCGCGAGTCATGAGCTTGCTGCCGTTTTTTCGACAACTTTGTTATTATAGCTACTCTAAAACAATATGGTCAAGAGCTAAACGAGCAAAATTACCAAAAATATTCCCGAAATTTCTACTCATTCAAAGCCATGACTCAGGTTATCGCCACATTTTATAAGTTTGTCAGCTTACCAGACTGCGCCGAAATACGCGAACCGTTACTGTCTTACTGCCTGTCTCAAGGGGTGAAAGGGACAATTCTACTCGCAGAGGAGGGAATTAATGGCACAATTGCAGTTGCTTCCCGAATTTTAATTGATTCCCTATTTGCTTTTCTCGGTTCCGATCCGCGTCTGGCAGACTTAGAGTACAAGTTATCACGTGCTGAAGCACCCCCATTCGAGCGGATGAAGGTGAAGTTGAAGCGGGAAATCGTCACCATTGGAATACCGGAAGCAGATCCGAGTCAGCAAGTCGGTACTTATGTCAACCCTCAAGACTGGAACGCAATTATTAGCGATTCTGAAGTCGTAGTGATTGACACCCGCAATGATTATGAAGTAAAAATTGGGAGTTTCCAAAGAGCGCAAAATCCACAAACTCAGTCTTTTCGCCAATTTCCTGAATACGTGCGTCAACATCTCAATCCTGACAAACATAAAAAGGTAGCAATGTTTTGTACGGGAGGAATTCGCTGTGAAAAAGCTTCGTCGTTTATGCTGTCTCAAGGATTTCAGGAAGTCTATCATCTTAAAGGTGGAATTTTAAAATATCTAGAGGAAGTTCCATCTGAAGAAAGTTTGTGGCAAGGAGAGTGTTTTGTATTTGACGAACGGGTAGCTGTACAACAAGGTTTAGTACCAGGTAATTATGAAATGTGTCGTAGTTGCGGACACCCACTTTCGGAATTAGATAAACAATCTGAAAAGTACGAAGAGGGAATTTCTTGTCCTGATTGCTTTGATACTCTTACCGAGGAGAAGAGAAGCCGCCAGCAAGAAAAGTTGAAACAGGGAGTCGGGAGTCGGGAGTTGCGGAAGCAGGGACAAGAGAGATAAGGAAGCAATTAGCAATTAGCATTCATTACCTTTCTTGCCAGAGTTAAACCGTCTCCAATTGGTACAAGGCTGAGAGTAATACGTTTATCTTGATGAAGTTTTTGATTTAAGGTGCGTAATTTCTTAGTGCGATTATCTTGGACTTGTGGATCGGCAACTCGTCCCGACCATAAAACGTTATCAATTGCAATTAATCCGCCTGGACGTATAAGCTGAAGTGCTTGTTCGTAGTAGCTATCGTAATTACTCTTGTCTGCATCAATTAAAGCAAAATCAAATGTTTCAGATGCACCTGTTTCTATGAGATGGTGAAGGGTTTCCTTGGCTGGTGCAACGTGCAAGTCAATTTTATGTGCTACGCCTGCCTGCTGCCACCAGTGACGCGCGATCGCAGCATATTCCTCATTCTTTTCACAGCTTACTACTATACCATCAATGGGTAATGTTAATGCCATGACTAAAGAACTATAACCCATAAATACACCGATATCTAAAGTTTTCTTTGCTCCGATTAATTGCAACAATAAGGCGATAAATTGACCCTGTTCGGGTGCAATTTGCATCTTACCTAATGGGTGACGGGCAGTTTCTTGACGTAGTTGCGTTAAAATCTCTGGTTCTCGCAATGAAATAGATAATAAGTAATCATATAAATGGGGCTCTAAGCCAAGGGTTTGCCAAGTCATTATAGAGTTAGTAGTGAGTGGCGATCGCAAGTAAATAATATCAAAAAATAGTGTCAAAATAAATATCAAAAATAAAGGTGAGCAATACTCACCATCCATTTAAACATTTCAAAAATTATCAGTTAGCAATTGCAATCCGTTAGCTGATTTGAAGTAGTTGTTGAACGTGCTTTTGAAAAGCTAACAATCCTGCTTTTGAATTCCAGTTTTCTTGAAAAACATTCATATTCTCTAAGTCGATAACTTTTCCATCTCTCGGAAAAAAGATTTTTTGACCGAAAACTTGCTTGTAAGTTGGCGGATTGTGCCAATCATTAGCTATCCAAACCGTTTTTACCATCCGATAAAAGCTAAATTCTTTTGCTGTCAACTCTTTGTACAACTCGTTATCTATAACTCGAACTACATGAGTGACCCTGGCGTGCTGTCTTAAAATGATAAAATTGTCTTTTTGAGGCTTGCCAGCGTTTTCATATTGGTTGAATTTTCAATGTAAACCAAAAATATTTTCTGCTGGTTCAATATATTCAGTTTTATCCTTATAAGCCCAATATCTACCATCTTGATTTTTTACATTTTTAGTCCATTTTAGTCCAGTCAGATTCATGTTGAATCCCTCCGAGTAATTTTGCTTATATCGATCGATTCTCAGGAGTATGAGAAAGCGCAAAGAAAGCTATAGCAGTTCTAAATGATTTGTAAAGTAGGCTTCTAGCCTGCCGCAGGCTAGAAGCCTGCTCCACGTTCATGAATCAAATAGAATTGCTATATGAAAAAGTGAAAATAAAGCTAGTACGAGCGATTGGTATAGCTTCTATAGTTAAGATGCCCGCCAGCATGGAGAAATTCACAATAAATATCGAATTTCCAATTGTATGTAATTGCTTCTAAAGGTAAGTTCGGGCGATCGCAAATACGATTAACATCATCAAATAGTTAAGTTAAGGTTAATTTTTGCTGCTTGACTGCGGAGCGAGATTTGTTTAAATTACTGCCGTAAACTCTTTTTTTTTTCAAGATTACTTTCACGTCATTAACTACTAACAGGATAGCGATCGCGCTAAATCGAAGCGCATGAATTGAGCTTTTTGGTAGTTTATTTTGACTTATCAAAATTAAGGTTTTCGATATTGTTTCGATTTTCCCTTGCCAAACTAAAGGAAATACTTATGAATTTCAACTTGCGACAAATTAACCGTCGCTCATTTCTGCTCGGTTCGGCTTTCACCAGCGGGGCTGTAGCTGCCAGTTTGTTGTCGCCATCCCGACAAGTTAAGGCACAAGCCCCAGGAATTGTGACCTCAGACAAAATGCGCCCGACAATCCCTTATGGAGTTGCCAGTGGTGACATTACGGGGAATCGTGCCGTAGTATGGAGCCGCTGCGATCGCCCCGCACGAGCGATCGTAGAATACAGTACGAGTGAAAATTTTCGCCATGTCCGACGAATTATCGGAGCGCCAGCCTTAGAAGCAACTGACTTTACAGTCCGCGTTGACCTATCAGGACTGCCAACCGACGAGCAAATCTTCTACCGATTTACTTTTCAGGATTTGGACAACTCCAGTATTTCTAGCGTTCCTGTCACGGGAACTTTTCGCACTCCTTCAACTAAAAAACGCGACATTAAATTTGTCTGGGGAGGAGACACAGCCGGACAAGGCTGGGGAATTAATCCAGAATTTGGTGGCATGAAGATCTATGAAACCATGAGACAACTCAATCCAGACTTCTTCATCCACTCTGGCGATACGATTTACGCTGATAATCCAATCTTGGCTGAAGTCAAACTTGATGATGGTAGCATTTGGAAAAACATCACCACACTAGAAAAAGCAAAAGTAGCAGAAACACTAACTGAGTTTCGCGGCAACTATATTTATAACCTACTCGATGAAAACGTCCGCCGTTTCAATGCCGAAGTTCCTCAACTCGTTCAGTGGGACGACCACGAAACCACAAACAACTGGTATCCAGGCGAGATTCTTACAGATGTCGGTACAGATGCCCGTTATCAGCTTAAAGATGTGAATCTTCTGGCAGAACGGGCAAGACAAGCATTTCTAGAATACCAGCCAATTCGCTTCGATCCTAACGATCCAGAGCGGATTTATCGTTCATTTCAGTACGGAGCGATGCTAGACATTTTCATGCTCGACAAGCGCAGCTATCGAGGCGCAAACTCGGCAAATCGCCAAACTGAGGCAAGCGACGAGACAGCATTTTTAGGTAAAGCTCAGGTCAGCTGGTTGAAGCAACAATTACTCACCTCAACCGCCACTTGGAAAGTCATCGCTAGTGATATGCCAATTGGACTAGTAATTCCAGATGGGACGACAGCTTATGAAGCGCTATCAAATGGGGATAACGGCGTTCCTCTAGGGCGAGAACTAGAGTTTGCAGATTTGTTTCAGTTCATCCAACGGCAAAATATCCGCAATGTCGTTTGGTTGACAGCAGACGTACATTATGCTGCCGCTCACTACTACGACCCCAGCAAAGCTCAATTTACTGATTTCAAGCCTTTTTGGGAGTTTGTCGCGGGTCCTTTAAACTCAGGCACATTTGGACCTAACGAGCTAGATAGTACTTTTGGTCCGCAGGTGAAATTTAACAGTTTGCCAGAGGGAACTAAGCCAAATCGTCCCCCATCAGAAGGGTTACAGTTTTTTGGCATGGTCAAAATCGATCGCGACAGTGAAGTGATGACCGTCACCCTGCACAATTTAGCCGGGGACACCCTCTACAGCGTGGATTTGCCTCCTGAAGAGAGCTGAGGGAGAATTCAAAATTCAAAATTCAAAATTCAAAATTCAAAATTTACCTCTTGCCTCTTGCCTTTTAACCAATTACCAACTACCAACCACTCAATAATTCCAGTTACGATCGAAGAGTTTATGCATTCCGAGTGAATTGCCATAACGATCGAACTCTACTATTGGACAACTCCAAACGGACATAAAATTACCATTTTTCTTGAGGAAGCAGAGCTACCTTACGAAATCAAACCTGTCAATATTGCTAAAGGCGAACAGTTCGACCCAGAATTTCTCAAGATCTCACCTAATAATAAAATTCCGGCGATTATCGATCGCGACCCACCCGATGGTGGCGAACCGATAAGCGTATTTGAGTCGGGGGCAATTCTGCAATATTTGGCAGAAAAAACTGGAAAATTCTTACCAGATAACCTACGCGATCGCGTCGAGACAATGCAATGGCTGTTCTGGCAAATGGGTGGATTGGGTCCCATGCTGGGACAAAATCACCACTTTGTCACTTACGCACCGGAGAAAATTCCTTATGCGATCGATCGCTACGTAAAGGAAACCGAACGATTATATGGCGTACTCGACGAACGGCTGACAAATCTACCTTTTATCACGGGTAGTTACTCGATTGCAGATATGGCAGCTTATCCCTGGATCGTACCCTACGAGACGCAACAGCAAAATTTAGATGACTTTCCCAATCTGAAACGCTGGTTTGAGAGCATAAAAGCACGTCCCGCCGTGCAACGTGCCTATGCTAAGGCTGACGAAATTAGTACTACCTCGTCTGTCACCGAAGAATCTAAAGCGATTTTATTCGGTCAAGGGCGGCGGCGATCGTCTTAAGTGTTTTTGGTCAACTTTTGGCGTTGGCGATGTAGCAGTAAGCCAGCGCCAATCGCACCGACACCAGCCAGCGTTCCTACTCCTCCTGGTTCTGGGACTGTCTCGATTGAGCCAGTAATGACAGCATCACCCTCAAGCGAAAGAACGTTTGGATCTGGGTTGAGTCGATCGACTTGAGTAAAATCTAGCGTTCCAGTCGCGCCTGTGAATATGCCTTCGCCACCTGTAATTGTCAGCGTACCGGAACCAGATCCCGTCAGATTTTCCCGGTCAAGTGTAGCCGTAGCGGTGGCAGTTCCTCGCAATTTGTTATCTGTGCCTTCTCCCTCAAATACGATGTAACCTGGTGGCAGATCTGGTAAGCCAAACGTAGCGGGATTGGTATCAAAGTTAAGCGCACCAGTTGCAGGATCGGTTCGCGCGTAGATTAATCCTTCATACTGAGTTAGACCATAAGGGGCTTCAGGATCGGAACTCGTAGCTAACTCGATCGATTGAGATAGCTCCTCGTCAATCGGTACGATCTCGATTCTTGTGTCATAGTTACCATTAAATGGATATATCGTCTGCGCGATCGCTTTTGTCGTATCCAGTCCCACGCTAGCCAATGCGAAAGCGACTGAAATCAGCTTTACCGTATATGAAAGAGTCATTTGCATCCTGGCTTACAGCTATGCAAACGATCCTACAGCGCCAAATTTACAGCTTCTTGTGCTAATTTTTGGGAATATTTGCTGAATGTTTAGCAAATGGATGTTGACTCTAAGTTGCCTTTCTTCGCCTTGCAGCTGTTCGAGGCGGAGTGCGCCGTGCTTTGTGTCTGGTAGGTGGTTTAGCTGGTTTAGCTGGGGTTTTGGCTGTTTCTGGTTCCGGTGCGGGTTCTGGTTCCGGTGCGGGTTCTGGCGCGGGTTCTGGCGCGGGAGATTTAGCAGTTGTCCGAGTAGAAGTTTTCCCCTTGGCTTTGGGCTTGGTAGTAGTTGATTTAGCCGGGGATGTAGCTATTTCTAGTTCTGGTGCGGGTTCCGGTGCGGGTTCTGGTGCGGCAGATTTAGCAGTTGTCCGAGTAGAAGTTTTCCCCTTGGCTTTGGGCTTGGTAGTCGATTTAGCTGTTTCGGGTTTGGCGGTTTCTGGTTCCGGTGCGGGTTCTGGTGCGGCAGATTTAGCAGTTGTCCGAGTGGCAGTTTTCCCCTTGGCTTTAGGCTTGGTAGTCGATTTAGCTGGGGGTGCGGCTGTCTCTGGTTTGGCTGTCTCTGGTTCTGGTGCTGGTGGGGGTGTAGACGATACCTCTACAGTTATCGTACCTTTCGTCTCTGGCGTAACAACAGCCACCACCATTTGAGTTTGGCGATCGTGTGCTTCAAATTGTGTGACTAGATCGGCTAATCCCATTTGTCTTGAATATTTGGGAATCACACTTGCTTTGAGAAATTTTGCCTCCATTTGAGCGATCGCATCATTAGGGTAGTAATTGACAAGTAAAACCCCATCTCCCTGTACCGCTGTCATATCTAAAAAGTATGTACCTAAGCGAGGAAGGTCATCTTGCAGTAATTTTTGTAGTTTGTCCATGTGAATTGGAAATTGGAAATTGGTAATGGGTAATGGGTAATTGGTAGTTGGTAGTTAGTGACAGAGTGGTGAGTGGTGCGTAGCTTGCGAATGCGCGACTTGCGAATGCGCGACTTGCGACTCCTGTACGGGCGGGTTTGGAAACCTACCCCTACCGACTCTCTCAAGAAGAAGATAATAACCGCCCAACCGTACGATTTTTGGGGATGAAAGTTTGTCGTGCAACTCGTTGAATATCAGCTGACGATACCTGAGAAATCGCTTCTAGTTCTTTGAATAAATTTTGCCAAGAACCTGTTTTGACTTCGTACTCTAACAATAACTGTGCCATTCCCATATTTGAGTCGAGCGATCGCAATAAATCTGCTTTAGCTTGTGTTTTGACTCGCTCCAATTCCATCGCTGAAACTGGTTCGGTTTTGAGGCGATCGATTTCTTTTCTCATCGCTGTCCCCACTTCATCAACTGTATGCCCTGGAGCTGTCAAAGCATAAAATAGCATTAAATTTTCATATTTATTCCCCGGAAATCCACTACTACCTTGAGCTGATAAAGCTAGGCGTTGCTTTTCTACTAAAGATTGATAGAGTCGCGATGTACGTCCGTTACTCAACAATCTACCAATCGTTTCATAAACCACATAGTCTGGATCGTTAATCCCCGGACAGTGGTAGCCTTCTAAATACCAAGGTTGAGTCGGTAATTCGAGCGTCACTTCCCTCGTTTTTTGCTGTTTTGGTTCTACTGTTGTCAACTTAGGAGGAGCAACTTTAGCGCGATAGCGTCCAAAATAAGTTTGAGCCAACTGTTTTACCTGTTGGGGATTCACGTCACCGACAATTGCGATCGTTAATTGACTCGGTATGTAATAAGTATCGAAAAACTGCTGCACGTCAGCCCGCGTTAAGTTGCGAATATCTTGTTCGTAACCGATAACGGGACGCTTGTAAGGATGGACTTGATAAGCAGTATCGAGGAACTTTTCCACCATTTGTCCGATAGGCGAATTTTCTACCCGCAGCCGTCGTTCTTCTAAAATTACATCTTTTTCTTTGTAAAATTCTCGAAACACGGGTTCGAGAAAACGTTCTGACTCCAACGACATCCACATTTCTAGTTTGTTGGCGGGAAAGCTGTAAAAATACCGCGTTGCTTCTGTCGAAGTATTGGCATTTAAACCTACACCACCAGCTTGTTCGACGATTTGCCCTAACTCATTTTGTTTGACTAACTGAGCTGCTTCAGCTTCTACTCGCTCAAATTGCGCTTGCAATTTGGTAACTTCTGCCTCATTTTTCGCTGTCTTGGCTGCGGTAATTTCTGCTGCTAATTTGTCTAATTTTTCTAACAGCGGTTTTTCTGCGGTGTAGTCTCGCGTACCGATTCGCGTCGTACCTTTAAATGCCAAATGCTCCAAAAAGTGAGCCACACCTGTCTTACCTACTGGTTCGTTAACTCCACCCACATCAGCATAGGTCAGAAAAGATACAACTGGTGCTTGATGGCGTTCCAAGACAATAAACTTCATCCCATTACTGAGACGAAATTCGGTTAAATCCTGACTCACCCGTTTGTAGTACGGTTGGATTGACTGAGAAGAATTCGGAATTCGGAATTCGGAATTCGGAATTAATGTGGAAGCTTCCGACTCCCGACTCCTGATAACTGAATCAGCTAAAGCTGTTTCCGAGCAGACAACCCAAAACAAGATAGCTACAATCGTTAGAGTGACGAGCAATCGTCGCCAGATCTTAAATACGGATAAAATTGAGCGGGTAAAATGTACGATCTGATGCATCATAGATTGGAATCAATTGTGCGTTCGAGATAGATCTATTAACGATCTATTAAAGTTTGCCAGTTATGCAGCTGGATGTAAGAGAATGTCCCTACAAGTTGTATTAACATCGATACAACCATAAATACCTTCTATGCAAGTTTTTAACCGTGCTTCACAGCCAGCAGATTCTTCTCGCGATCGCATTTTACAAGCGGCGCAGCGATTGTTCGCGCGTCAAGGGTTTGACGGTACGACAACCCGCGACTTAGCACAAGCTGCTGGTGTGGCGGAAGGTACGCTGTTTCGTCACTTTTCTAATAAAAAAGCAATTTTGGTCGAGGTAGCAACCCAAGGTTGGGTAGAAATTCTCACCGATCTGCTGACGGAATTGAGCGAAATGGGCAGCTATAAAGCTGTAGCACAAGTCATGCAGCGGCGAATGTGGAACTTTCAGAAAAATGCTGATTTAATGCGAGTTTGCTTCATGGAAGCTCAATTTCATCCAGATTTGCGCGATCGCGTCCAATCTGAGGTGATCGGCAAAATGACGGATGTAGCTGAGGCTTTCTTTCAAACAGCAATGGAACGCGGCATTTACCGTCCGATGAATCCGCGCATTGTCGCCCAAGTATTCTTAGGCATGTTTGCTATCTCTGGTTTCAGCCACAACACGTTAATGGAACCCAACGCCTCCCCCCAACAAATGAAAGAGATGGCGGAAGGACTAGCAGATATTTTTCTCAATGGGGTTTTAGTGAAGAGTCATGGGTAGTTGTTGGTTGTTAGTTGTTGGTTGATGGTTAACTGTCAACTGCTAACTGTTAACCGTCAACCAGTTCCATAGATGAACGCAAGATATTAAAATCTTGTTAATAATTAAATATTGATGTGTTCTGCGTCTCGGAGGTTGCGAATGAAAGACCTAAGTAAATGGTTGAACCCTAGAGCGGCGATCGGAAGTTTATTAAGTGTTATTGTTTTGCTGAGCGTAGCAGGCGGACTTGTTAGCTGTACTCCTAGTGGAGATGAAAGAGTCAGAGACACGAACGAGAATGTAGAAGAAGACAACGAGAACGAAGCAGACGACGAGGATGATGGCAACGAAGTACCTAACCAAAATAATCAAGACGATGACTGAATTTGTCATTGGTCATTGGTCATTCGTCATTTGTGAGTGACTAGCCACCAGTCACTAGTCACTATTCACTCTTCACGACCTAGTTTTCAATGACTCATGACATTGATGTTGAGACTCTGCGGCAGCGGCGAGAGCATCTAGCCGATCGCCTTGATGTACCAATTGTATTATGGTCGGGACGCAGTAGCGCGCGGAATTTTCCTGCTAATTGCTTTCCGTTTCGAGCTAGCAGTCATTTTCTCTATTTTGCAAGTCTTCCCCTGGAAACAGCGGCGATTCGCTTAGAAGGGGGAAAAATGACGTTGTTTGTAGACGATCCGAAACCAGAAAGCGCCCTCTGGCACGGAGAAATGCCCAGTAGAGCAGAAATTGCAGCTCAAATTGGTGCAGATGCAGCTTTACCCATGAGCGAGTTGGAAGCTCATGCTGTGGGAGCAGCGACTATTGCCGCACAGGATACTATAACCGCTCTCCAACAGTCTCGCATCCTTAACCGTCCAATTTCACCAGCTAAGGTATTGCAAGGCATCGATTTGGAGTTAGCTCAAGCAATTGTAGCGCTGCGGCTCAGTCACGATCGCGCTGCTTTAACTCAATTACGCCAAGCTGCTGACGTAACGATACAAGCTCATATTGCTGGTATGGCAGTGTCAACTAACGCCTCATGGGAGGCAGACGTGCGCGCCACGATGGAACACGTTATTCTCGCTAATAACATGAGCTGTGCTTATAGCAGTATCGTGACGGTGCATGGAGAGGTGTTGCATAACGATCGCTATCATCACCCAATGCAGTTGGGAGACTTATTACTAGTGGATGTAGGGGCAGAAACATCAACAGGTTGGGCGGCGGATGTCACCCGCACTTGGGCTGTATCTGGGCAATTCTCAGCCACTCAGCGAGCGATGTACGATGTGGTACTGGCGGCGCATGATGCTTGTATTGGGAAAATTCGTCCCGGCGTAGAGTATCAGGATATACATTTATTAGCGGCGACAGTTATTGCTCAAGGTTTGGTCGATTTAGGCATTTTGCGCGGTCAACCGGAAGATTTAGTCGAAATGGATGCTCACGCCCTATTTTTTCCCCACGGGATCGGGCATTTATTGGGTTTAGATGTCCACGATATGGAAGATTTAGGGGATATTGCTGGATATGAGGAAGGGCGCAAACGCAGCGATCGCTTTGGGTTAAATTATTTACGGTTGAATCGTCCCCTCCGTCCTGGGATGTTAGTCACGATCGAACCAGGATTTTATCAAGTTCCGGCAATTTTAACCGATCGCGATCGACGGGAAAAGTATCGCGATGTCGTCAACTGGGAACGCTTAACTCAATTTGCCGACGTGCGCGGCATTCGGATCGAAGATGACGTGTTAGTAACGGATACTGGCAGAGAAGTCTTGACAGCAGCATTACCAACTAAAGCGGAAGCGGTTGAGGCTTTGGTGCAGGGCGACTTGTCTCAGTTAGAGGCTGCTTATAGTTAAAAATAATTTACGCTTCGGTACAACTTTCTCTTGTCCCCCCCTTTCATAAGGGGGGTTAGGGGGGATCCTTGAGTCAGTAGCATAGTTTTTCGATCCCCCAACCCCCTTAAAAAGGGGGCTAGGGGGGATCTTTGAGTCAGTAGCATAGTTTTTCGATCCCCCAACCCCCTTAAAAAGGGGGCTAAGAAAAAAGTCACATAGAGCTTAATTTAACTGAGCAAACAGCGCTTCCCAATCAGTGATTTCCGGTCTTGCACCAGAATTAACAATTTCAAAAGTCTTGTTGACTGTTACGGGGTCAGATATACACTCTACGCAGGCTGTGGCTACATCAATTCGGCTAGTATCCCCTACCAAGGTATCGCCCGTACCAACAACAACAGCTAATTTGCCGTCAGTTGTCGCCTTTAACAATGTATTCAGGTCGTAAGAAGTATAAGGACCATCAATTAAGCGTCCTGGGCGGATAATCGTGTAAGGCAAACCCGAAGCCGCGATCGCCTGTTCTCCTTCCTGCTTGGCATCAAGTACGCCAAAGGCATTGAGAATACTAAAAGGAAACTGCTTTTTGCGTAAAACGCCGCAGGAAGAGATAAAAACAAACCTTTGCAAATCTCTCGGTGCGGCTGCAACCAAATTTTTCACACCCACAGCATCAACCTGCTGCGGACTATTTTGGGCTGAGAAGAAGTTTTGAAAATCCCATTTGGCAGAAGGAAAGGCAGTCGTACCCGTACAGCAGATAATGTGCGTTACATCCTGTACTGCTGCTGGTAGGGTATTGGGTTGACGAATATCGCCTACGGCAATTTCTACGCGATCGCTAAACATCTGTTTTGCTTTATCGGCTTGACGGGTAAGGACGCGCACGGTAAAACCTTTTTCCAGTGCTTTAGCAACTGCTAGTTGTCCGACTCCACCTGTTGCACCAGCGACTAAAATTAATGCGGCTGTCATTTTGCCACCATCCGTAAAGCTAAAGAAATTAATGAGAGGAAAGTTAAAAACCCAACGGCATCCAGAATAGTTGTGAGTAGGGGACCGCTGATCAATGCCGGATCGAGTTTCAATCGCTTTAATCCCATCGGTAGCATTGTCCCTAAACTTGCCGCTACAAATACGTTAATTGCCATCACCGAAGCAGCTACAATCGCTACCCAGCGTTCTTGAGGTGGCGACCAAATTAAGGACAGAATCCCTAAAGCGATCGCCAAAGCTAAGGCTGTTCCTAGCCCAGCCAAGATCTCTTTGCGGAGAATTTTTAACGTATCTAGAGGTGTCACTTCGCCTACACCAAGTCCGCGTACCGTCACCGACAAAGCTTGTATGGCAACATTGCCACTCGTGTTAGATAAAATCGGCATAATTACGGCTAACACTGGCACTACAGAAATCACCTGTTGAAAAGGTGCGATCGCGCTAGCTGCCCCAACATATAAGCCAATATTTGCTAACAGCCAAGGCAATCGCTTGCGGATCGTTACCTGAGGCGGAGATAAAGCCGCTTCGTCACCACCACTGACCCCTGCTAATTTTTGAATATCTGCCGTGGCTTCCTCTTCTAAAATATCTACCACGTCGTCAACGGTGATAATTCCTACCAAGCGATCCTCCCGATCTACGACTGGGATGGCGATCAAGTCGTAGCGTTTCATCAACTGGGCGGCTTCTGCTTGCGGTGTGTCGGTTCTGACTCGCACGACACGCTGACTGGCAATCTCGCGAATTAAAACATCGGGAATAGTAAATAATAATTGCCGCAAGGAAACTACGCTCACCAGTTTGCGATTATCGTCGGTGACGTAGGCATAGTAAATCGTCTCTTTATCTTCATCATTTCGTCGAATTTTATTGAGGGCTTCTCCTACAGTCAAACCTTGACGCAGGCGGACGTATTCCGTCGTCATCACCCGCCCCGCCGTACCTTCGGGGTAGCCTAATATTGTTGCTGTTGCTTGTCGTTCTTCCGCACTCAGTTGTTGTAGCAGCCGCTTGACAACTCCAGCGGGTAACTCGTCAAACAACTCTGCCCTGTCGTCAGGACTCATGGACTCTACCAGGTGAAATACCTGGGCATCGTGCAGGGAACCGATTAATTCTTCCTGCACTTCTTGAGGTAAGTATTCAAATACAGCGATCGCCTGATTTTTATTCAGCAAGCGAAAGGCGATCGCTTGTTGCTGGGGAGAAAGTTCCGCAATATAATCCCCTGCATCTACAGGGGGCAAACGGTTTAATTCTGCTTTAAGCAGGTTGAGATCGGTAATATCGGTTAGGGCAATACGTCCTTCTTGAGTGAGCATAAACACCTCCTAAGTCTCCCCTACTCTGAGAGACTAGTTCGCTCAGCTCAGAGGAGAATACTACTGTGGGGGGATGGACTTCGATCCGCGTCCATAAACTTTAAACAATTCAACATCGATACCCAATTTGGGTAACGCTACGTTTAATCGTAACCTGCAAGTGTTGTTTTCGGAAGTCCAAGCTAAAAATGACCGAAACATTTGTGTATCTCGCTGGTTGTAATATTATCTTGCCCGATTTGCGATCGAATGAAACATCTTCATCTTGTTTGCTGTCGCGATAGGGAATTAATTGCCACCAGTGCGATCGCAATCAAAGCAAAAGAAAATAAAGTTGTCAATGTTCCCAAGGCATAGAGTGCGGGAGAAGTGACATTTGTTGTCATGCCAAAAATTTCTAATGGCAAGGTGTTAGTTTCTCCAGAAATTAATGACGTGCGGGTAAACTCATCGTAGGAAAGTGTAAATCCTAGTAACCCTACACCAATGACACTAGAGGCAATTAGAGGAAAGACAATTTGCCAAAATGTTGTCGTGTCGCTCGCTCCCAAATCGCGGGCAGCTTCTTCATAAGCAGGATTAAAACGACCGAATATCCCTAGCATAATTAAGAAGGCAAAAGGTAGAGTCCAGGTTAAATGTCCGGCAAGCGCCGAAGAATACCACTGATTATCTAACCCAACTATACTAAACAAAATTCCAATTCCTAACGAGACTAGAATGCTAGGGACTATTAAGCTAGAAATTGTCAGGTAAAAAATCAAATTCGAGCCGAAAAACTTCCGACGAAATGCTAGCCCTGCCATCACGCTAAAGACAACTGTAATTAGCATGACAATTAATCCCAGCCAAAGCGATCGCCCAAATCCATCAACAAAATTTCCTACTCGCTGCGGTTCAAATACTGCTTTGAGCCAATGCAAACTAAAACCCCGCATCGGGAAAGTTAATTGTCCTTCTGGTCCCTGCAACGATAAGAGAAAAATAGCCGACATCGGACCATAAAGGAATAAGACAAATAATCCGAAAAATCCTGCTAGTAGATAGTAAGAAAGCGATCGTTTTTTTTCAGCCATATTTAATTATGGGGAATAGGGAGTAGAGATCGGTGACCAGTGACCAGTTATCAGTGAAGAGTTATAGTTGGTGGCTGGTAGTTAGTCATTTTATTTTTTGACTTTTAACTTTTGAAATTTGACTTTTTACAATTCTTTGCGAATATCAACTACGCGCAAAATGGCAAATACAATTATCAGCGTAACAATCAACAATACAACCGCATTTGCTGCTGCTAGTGGATACTGCAAGCTATCGAGTTGGTTCTTAATTAAATAGCCAACAGAAGAAGACTTGCCACCACTCATAATCCGCATCGTGGCAAATTCCCCCATCACCAACGTCACCACAAAAATCGAACCGATCGCAATTCCCGAAGCAGATAAAGGCAGGATAATTTCTTTTTGAATTTGAAATGGAGAAGATCCTAAATCCTCAGCCGCCGTTACCAAAGAGCGATCGATCCGCATCATGCTATTAAATATCGGTGCAACCATAAATAAACAGTAAAGATGCACCATCGCCAGAATTACAGAAAAATCAGAAAATAGAAAAATTTCCACTGGCTGATTAGTTATACCTAAGCCCATTAATGCCTGATTAATTAATCCCTCTCTCCCTAAAAATGGAATCCAAGAAATCATCCGAATAATGTTTGATGTCAGAAAGGGTACAGTACAAATTAAAAATAAAATCGTCTGCCATTTCGGACTTTTAATGTGAAAAGCCAAAAAGTAAGCAACTGGATAGCTAATCAACAAGCAAATCAACCAAACGAGAAAAGCAAATTTAAAGGTATTGAGATAAGTTGACAAGTAAACTCTCGAACTAAAAATTCCCAAGTAGTTATTTAAAGTAAATCCTGGGGTCATCGCAAAGCCATTAAAATTCCAAAAACTGACAATTGCGATCGCGATAATTGGCAACACCAAAAATAGTAGAAAAACCAACGTCTGTGGAGCTACCAACAAATAATTGCGTAAAGTTTTTGAATTATTCATCTGAAAGTGAGGAGTCGTAGGGGCGGGTTTTGAACAAAAATTGAAGGCTATGGTTGTCAATCTCTTTGCTAAACCCGCCCGTACTGGAGTCGGGAGTAGTAAAAATACAAATGACCAATTACCAATTACCAATTACCAATTACCAATTACCAACTAAGCCACAATAAACTCAGTCCATTTATAAACGAGATAAACTTGCTGCTGCATGAAAGAGTTCCAACAGACGACATTACCCATTCGTTCTGTAAACGAACCACCATCGCGCACCGCACCTTTAGACTCGATTTTTTTACCAAAGGGATCGATAATGTCGATCGCGGCAGATTTGCCCTCATACCAAAAGTCCCATTCTTCTGGCTTCATAAACTTTCTGGCATTTTGGGGAGCAGCACTGTAGTAACCTTGACGCGAAAGGAATCCGCCTACCCAACCGTCTAACATCCAGTTGAGGTACTCGTAAGCAGCGTCTAATTTAATCCCTGAAAGATTCTTCGACAAACCCAAACCACCACCCCAACCGCGATAGCCTTCCTTCAAGGGTGCATAAACGCAAGGAATACCTCTTGCTCTCACAGCAGTCACCGCAGGCGACCACATCGATTGCAGCACGACTTCCCCAGATGACATCAGGTTGACAGACTCATCAAAGGTCTTCCAAAAGGCACGAAATTGACCTGCTTGCTTCTGCTCGATTAAAAGGTTTGTCACCTTGTCGAGTTCTTCTCTGGTCATGTTACCTTTATCGCCAAACTTCATCTGTCCTGTGGCTTCCATCACCATTGCTGCATCCATAATGCCAATGGAGGGAATGTCGAGCAGAGATGTTTTTCCTCTGAATTGAGGGTCGAATAAATCTGCCCAAGACTCGATTTTCTTGCTTACTAAATCAGGACGATATCCCAGCGTATCGGCGTTGTACTGAAATGGAATCATCGTCGCCCAGTCAGTTGGTTCTGAAGCAAATTCAGTCGAATCCTTGCCTTTCAGAAACATGACTTTGCGTGGAGCCGTTCCCTGAGAGGTGTTAACCCTTGCGCCTGGATATAATTCTCCAGTCGTGAAGATAGGTGTAATTTTATCGAATTCTTTGATTTTCCTAATATCAATTGGCTGAAGATTACCAGAAGGAGCAACTAATGGTAGCGCGAAATATTCACCATCAAAAATATCGTATTGTTTGGGTTGAGTAATAGCAATTTGAATGTTTTCTGCCGTACTCAACGCCCGCATTTGAATTTTGAAACCCAAATCTTTCTCTGCTTGGACGCGAATATCGTTAATTTGTGCCGCACCCGTGCCAATTAATCGCAGCGTTACATCTTGAAGTTTGTTAGTAATAACTGTTGGACCGCGATTGGAACAACTAGCAGCCACGATCGCAGTTCCCCCTGCTGCTAAACCTGTTTTAAGCAGCTTGCGCCGACTAATTTTCGCCATAACTTTACAAAGTCAAAAGTCAAAAGTTAAAAGTCAAAAGTTAAGATGGTGCGATCGCCTCTCTTAGAAAGATATGACACCGCCTTTTGATATTTGCGATCGCGCTTTTCAGTTTTCTATTCGCGTTGTTAAGCTGTGCAGTTTTTTGCATAAAATATCGGGGGTGGCAAGGGAAATATCAAAGCAGCTTATTCGGTCGGGAACTTCCATTGGGGCAAATGTTGAGGAATCTAGAGCAGCACAAAGTACTGCTGATTTTATCCACAAACTAGAAATTGCTTTAAAAGAAGCTAGGGAAACTAGATACTGGCTCAAACTAATCGTTGCTACTGCCATTGTTCCCGAAAGAAGATTGCTGTCTCTACTAAGTGAGATAAATGAGCTAATGAACATTATTGCTGCCATCATTATTAAGTCTAAGCAGAATAGAACAAAGCCGTTTTGACTTTTCACTTTTCACTTTTGACTTTTTTATGCGGCTAAGAAAACACAGTTATCTTTCGACCAACTGAGTACAACTAATTGCCCTTCTGCAAGTGCATTTGCATCCCAATCAGTTGTACGGGCTTTATACAATATTTCTTGCCCTGTAGCTTCTGCCATCAAGGAAACTCGCGTCACAAAACCCGTCATTTCTACAGCAACAATCCGAGCAGTAATTTGATTGGCAGCCAGAGAAGACTGAATAGGAACGGTAGGCAAATGAGGCTCGACCTGCATTAAATCGGGACGGATCGAACACGCTGCTATAGATCCTACTGGTGCAGCGTAGCCGCGACAAAATAAAGTGCCAATGCCTTCTACTTCCAGTTGAATTAAATCCAAACTCGTATCGGCAACGCTGTTGATAACTTTACCTGTAAAGATATTGTTGTCTCCCATAAATTTGGCTACAAACTGGGAAGCAGGAGTGTTGAAAAGTTCTGAGGGTGTAGCAACTTGATCGATCCGTCCGTGGGTCATCACCACCACCATATCTGAAAGAGAAAAAGCTTCTTCAACGTGGTGAGTCACCTGAATGAAGGTCATGCCAAATTGTTTCTGAATTCGGCGTAACTCCGTCCGCATCTTAACTCTTAAGTTTTCATCCAAGGCACTCAAAGGTTCGTCCAGCATCAACACCTGGGGACGGGTGGCTAAGGCTCTCGCTAAGGCGATCCGCTGCTGTTGTCCGCCGCTGAGCATATTCGGTTTGCGCTCGGCAACATGGCTCAAACCTACCATTTCTAGCATTTCTCCCACTCTGGTACGGCGTTCTTGTTCTGGGAGTTTACGCATTTTCAAGCCAAACTCGACGTTTTCCCAAATGCTTTTATGTGGAAACAAGGCATAGCTTTGGAACATCATCGAAGTGTTGCGTTTCGCTGCTGGAATGTCATTGACGCGGCGATCGCCAATTAAAATATCTCCGCTAGTGACTTCTTCATGTCCCGCGATCGTTCTCAGTGCTGTTGTTTTGCCGCATCCACTCGGACCTAATAAACAGCAGTAGTTTCCGGCGGGAATATCTAAGGTCAAATTTTCAACTGCTGTAAACGAGCCGTATTTCTTCGTCACCGATCGCAACGATACACCAGCCGCCGCATCAGCTAAGGCTTGTTGCGTTGCTGAACTCGTTTGGAGGAATTCTTGTCTAACTCCAGTTGTTGTCATGATTAGTTCTGTAGTGCAATTGCTAGCTTGACTCAAACCTGCTGCGAACGGGCGATGCTAGAAAAGCGGTAACAGTAGTTCGCTCTTATCTTTGCACTTTACTCATCAGCAGGTACGCACGTTTGGACTTAGAAGTCGAGCTGAAAACTGTGTATGCTGTATACGATGATATATAAGAATAAATCGAAAAAATAAACTGTATGTTGGACTACAATCTCCCCCGAGAGAAAGAGCATGTCTATCTCAGGCGAGGGATCTCGATAATTAAGCATATCTATTTAATAATTGAGGGTGGCGATCGCTAGCAAAAACTTACGCTCCTCAGGAGAAAAAATTGTATACTGTATGCAAAGCTGATGAAGAGGTCAGGAGCTAGCCACACAATATTCATTCTGGCTCGATCGCCTAACTTCTTCCTCAATAACACGTACAAATACAGTTAAGGAAGATCGTGCCGTCAAAAACATAAAATAAGAATAGCTAAAATATCCCTCTTCAGACAGATGCTAAGGAGTCCCGCTTTGTCCCTGTCTCCTCAGTCGCTCCAGCGACAGCGATCGCTACAAGAACAAGCATATCAGGCGTTGCGGAATGCCATACTCTCAGGGGAACTAGCACCAGGAGAGCGACTAGTAGAAACCAAATTAGCGAACAAGCTTCAGGTAAGTCGAACGCCGATTAGAGAAGCAATTCGCTTACTTCAGCATGAAAATCTAGCTACAAGCGACCTAGATGGAGTCTTGCGGGTTGCGACGATCTCAATTGTGGATGCAATGCAATTGTACGATTGTCGAATTGCTTTGGAGGAATTATCTGTCCGGGGAGCCTGTCACCATGCGACAGAAATGCAACTGCAAGAACTTGAAAGCATGGTTGAGCAAGCAGAAAAGATAGTAAATAGTAAACCTACACAACTGACTAGCTTTCGCTTATTAGATATTGACTATCGCTTTCATCGGTTATTAGCGCAGAGTTCCGGCAATCCCTGGCTTGTCTCCCTGTTAGATCGAGTCTTCGATCAAATGCAACTGTTAAGGATTCAGACAACCAAACACAATCCCAATGTATTAGAAATTCGTACAGAACATCGACAAATTTATCAACCTATACAGCAGCGAGATGAAAAAGCGGCAGTCGAGGCAATGGTTGCCCACTTAAGAGCAAGTAAAGCGCGAGTCGTACAAGAAGTCGAGCAATTACAGCAAACGAAAGTGAGTAGTGAGTAGTGAAGAGTGGCTAGTGGCTAGTGGCTAGTAATCAATAAATACTAACTACCAACTACCAATTACCAACTACCAATTACCAATTACCAATTCCCCCTCAACATGAAAACAACCTCAGAAACCAGAAAAGTTTTTATTTGTGGTTCGGCATTGCGCGGACAACCAGATCATCAGAATCTTCAGTCGGCAAAGTTTGTCAAAACAGCAGCAACTCAACCCCGCTATCGCCTTCACGCTGCTGGTGACGGTTGGCATCCGGCGATTTATGAAGTCGCAGAAGGTGGAATTTCTATTCCTGGGGAAGTCTATGAAATGACGAAAGAGCAGTTTGAATATTTGTCGGCAAACGAGCCACCAAATATGTATGCAAGCGATATTGTTCTAGAGGATGGAGAAGTCTTGACAGCATTTCTTTATCCGAAAGAATTAATTGAAAAATACAATTGGACTGATATTTCGCATCTTGGTGGGTGGGCTGCTTACAAAGCCAGTTCGAGCGAAAGTTAAAGGCGATCGCTGTTACTTTTTGGGAGCAAAAGGGGCAAGCATACCAGTATAGGGTTTAGGAATGGGATATGCTAAGTCGCCAACTTTGCTAGTACTTAAACCCAAACTTACCAAAGCTTCTACAAATTTGACAGCAGCAGTAACACCATCAATGACGGGAATACCAATCTCGTCGCTAATTTCAGCAGATAAATCAGCCATACCACCACATCCTAAAACGATCGCCCCACAGTCATCTTCAGCTAGGGCAGATTTACACTCTTGAATAATTGTCTTGCGAGCTGGAGATCCTGCAATCTCCAGTTCCAACACGGGGAGATCGATCGCGCGAATATTACGACAAAAGCGACTCATACCGTAGTTTTCTACTAATTGCCGAGCAATGGCTCGCGTGCGTTTGAGGGTGGTAACGATGGAAAATCCAGTAGCCACAAAACTCGCAGCGTGCATCGCCGCTTCCGCAATACCGAGGACGGGACCCCGTGCTAGTTCGCGGGCAGCCAGCAAGCCAGGATCGCCAAAACAAGCGATGACATAACCATCTACCCCCGTCGCTTCTCCTTGGTGAATTTCTTCAAGTAAGCCAACTACGCTAAGTGCTTCATCGTAATGTCCTTCGATCGAAACTGGTCCCATAGTTGAGTTGCAAGCAATAATCTCAGTGTCAGGACTTGCAACGGCTTTTGCTGCTAACCCGATTTTTTGGGTCATGCTAGCTGTGGTATTGGGGTTGATGACTTGAATTTTCATGGTTTTGCTGCATGGAAAGGGTGGGTTTTTGGAGATTTTTGTCCAATGTGCAACTTTCTCTCGTTCTCCCTTTATAAGGCAGGGTTAGGGGGGATCTTGCCTTAACCGAAAAGTATTGATAGCAATTCTCGATTGTATGGATGACATTTGTAGGGGCGCGAGCGAGAAAGCGCCCCTACCAGACGTGTATTGCATCCAATTGAAAACCGCTATGAGATAGGAGGTCAGAAGTTGTTGTTTTTTTGTTTTATATAGCAAATGTCATACTTGCGAGTTAAAGTGTTGTAGAAAAATTGCTATTTTCGCAGACTATGCCAATCAATTCAAATAAGTTTGCTGAGAACACGGGCGAGCTAACGATTCAGTTAGAAGCAATGTGCCGTCGCTTAGAAAATTTGTATATTCGTGCAAAAGAGCCAGCTTGGTCGCCAGCCGAGTTACTGGCAGAATCTTTTAGAGAACTCAGTTGTTCTCTAGAAGAGATTTATGTTGCTATTGAGGAGTTGCGGCAGCAAAATGAAGAATTGGCAGCAGCTAGATTTTTAGTCGAGCAGGAGCGCCAACGCTACCAAGATTTATTTGAATTGGCTCCAGATGGCTATTTTGTCACCAATGCTGCGGGAGTTATTCTCGAAGCTAACCGTGCTGCTGTTAATCTACTGAATGCAGCACCAGAATATTTAGTTGGCAAACCACTTGTCTTGTTTGTCGAACGAGGCGATCGCTCATCCTTTCGTTCTCAACTCAATCGACTATGCTATCAAATTGACCGACTGCAAAACTGGCAAGTCCGCATCCAACCCCACAAATGGGAACCCTATGACGCACTCTTGACGGCAACCGTCGTGCGCGATCGCCAAGGAACGGCAAGTCATTTACGGATTTGTCTGCGACAGACCGACGAGCAGCAAGTGGCGATCGGCAGCTAAACCATCTATACCAGCAGTTGCCAAAGTTTATGAATATCAGTGGTTTATAAAACTTTTTCGGAGCCGTCAATTCTTATAATTATTAAAGAAACGCAATAAAACTGGTTAGTGGTTAGTAGTAGAGACGTTATATGTAACGTCTCTACTACTAACTGATAACTGATTGGTCAAGGAGCGATCGCTAAACATATGGCAAGGATAGAAACCAGAACAGAACCCATGGTACTCAACATGGGACCGCATCACCCCTCCATGCATGGCGTGATGCGGTTGATCGTGACTCTGGATGGCGAAGATGTGGTCGATTGCGAACCCGTCATCGGCTACCTGCACCGAGGAATGGAAAAAATCGCCGAAAACCGCACCAACATCATGTACGTCCCCTACGTGAGTCGGTGGGATTATGCGGCGGGGATGTTCAATGAGGCTGTTACTGTCAACGCCCCCGAAAAATTAGCCGATATTCCCGTTCCTAAACGCGCCAGCTACATCCGCGTCATCATGCTGGAACTGAACCGGATTGCCAATCACTTACTCTGGTTGGGTCCGTTTATGGCTGATGTTGGCGCTCAAACTCCTTTCTTTTACATCTTCCGCGAACGCGAGATGATCTACGACCTCTGGGAAGCAGCTACAGGCTACCGGATGGTGAATAACAACTACTTCCGCATTGGTGGTGTAGCCGTCGATCTACCTTACGGCTGGATCGATAAGTGCCTCGATTTTTGCGACTACTTCATGCCCAAAGTAGACGAATACGAGCGCCTGATCACCAACAACCCGATTTTCCGTCGTCGTGTTGAGGGTGTAGGCACGATTACAAGAGAAGAAGCTATTAACTGGGGGCTTTCCGGTCCCATGCTGCGGGCAAGTGGCGTAAAGTGGGACTTGCGGAAAGTTGACCACTACGAATGCTACGACGACTTCGACTGGGACGTTCACTGGGAAACCGCCGGGGATTGCTTTGCGCGTTACTTAGTGCGAATTCGGGAAATGCGCGAATCGGTGAAAATTCTGCGCCAAGCCATTGCCGGACTACCAGGTGGACCCTACGAAAACCTAGAAGCCAAGCGGATGCAAGCTGGTCCAAAATCTGAATGGAGTGGTTTTGATTACCAATACATCAGTAAGAAAGTTGCCCCCACATTCAAGATTCCCAAAGGCGAACACTACGTCCGTGTAGAGAGTGGCAAAGGGGAATTAGGCATTTATATTATCGGCGATGATAATGTCTTCCCTTGGCGGTGGAAAATTCGCGCAGCTGATTTCAACAACGTGCAAATTCTGCCTCATATCCTCCGAGGCGTGAAGGTTGCTGATATCGTCACGATCCTGGGTAGTATTGACATCATCATGGGATCGGTCGATCGGTAAATCGTAAGTCGTAGGGGCGGGTTTACCTAAAATATTTGTCAAAGTCAGAGCAAACTAGTGAACCCGCCCGTACAAAAGTCGTCAGTCAAAAATAATCAATACAAATGACAAATGACAGATGACTCGAATTTAGAGTTGAAGGAGGCGATCGCACGTCGAATCGCCTCAAGTTCTCAGCAGCGAATCACTTTTGCTGAGTATATGGAATTAGCGCTATATCACCCGACTTGCGGCTATTACACGACTAAAGCCGTCCAAATGGGCAAGCAGGGTGATTTTTTTACATCTACTCATCTGGGTGCTGATTTTGGCGAGTTACTCGCAGAGCAGTTCGTCCAAATGTGGCAGATCTTAGGAAAACCTCAGCCCTTTACTTTGGTCGAAATGGGAGCAGGACAAGGTTTTCTGGCTTTAGATCTGATCCAATACGTCCAGCTGAATTATCCAGAGTTTTTCGCCGTACTGGACTACATCATTGTCGAGCAGTCTCCTGCTTTGCGAGAGTTACAGCAGCAGACGATCCCCCCAACCCCCCTTGAGA
>NZ_PYCI01000164.1:0-13650 GCF_003015105.1 Chroococcidiopsis sp. CCALA 051
AGATGTGTATAAGAGACAGCCCAATGACCTCCCCTGGACGACATTGATAGCTAGCGATATTAACTTCACGACCGTTTACCATAACGTGACCGTGATTGACTAGCTGCCGCGCTGCTGGGATTGTGGGAGCCATACCCATGCGAAAAACGGTATTATCCAAACGCATTTCCAACAGTTGCAACAGCACTTGTCCGGTAGAGCCAGTCACTCTTCTTGCCCGCCGCACGTAACGCAGCAACTGCTTTTCAGTCAAGCCGTAGTTAAAGCGGAGCTTTTGCTTTTCTTCCAAACGAATAGCATACTCAGAACGCTTCTTGCGAGCCTGTCCGTGTTGTCCAGGTGGGTAGGAGCGTCTGGCATTTTTCCGAGTCAAACCTGGCAGATCGCCCAGGCGACGAACAACTCTTAGTCTTGGTCCTCGATAGCGGGACATTCAATCTTCCTCTGCTTAATTCTGCGCGAACTATTCCAAAACTATAATTATAAGTCTAAAAGCTTGTGTCTGAAAAGCCCTGGTTAGTGACTAGCAGCTAGTGGCTAGTGGCTAGTCGTAGAATTCTTCATCTAGTCACTAGTCACCAGCCAATAATCACTGACAACTGGTCGCTGATAACTCATAATTGATAACTGATAACTGATACCCTCAAATTGTAGTTATTTACAAATTTCTTGGTGGGAGTGTTATGGGGAAAACAATGTATTTAGTGGCTGGCTCGTTGGCGATCGCCGGTTGGATCGGTAGCAATTTTCCTGCAACTGGGGCTGAAATTGTCACCGACTCTTTACGCAACGGCTATCGTGCTTGTACGGGGCGAATGCTCAATTCTGGAGTTTCACCGGAAGCAGCAGCAAGAGCCTGTGCGGGAGCGCTTTACCCGAAGGATGTCGCTCGTTGCGTGACGAGAATTGAGGGGCAGACGGAAATTTCTGCCCAAGATGCTTTAGCAACTTGCACCCAAGCCCGCCGACCTGTAGAGTTGTCAAGATGTGTCGTTGGGATTAGCGAAAATAGTCAAGGGCAGCCCGTACCAGGAGTATTAGATTTTTGCGGTCGCAGTTTATTACCAATTCGTTATGCTGAATGTGTCGTTGGATTGCGGCGAGAAATTAATGAGTTAGCTCCTACCCAAGCAATGGAAACTTGTATTAGTGCAGGCGATCGCCCTTTGGATTTTGCACCTAATTTTATTCCCCAAGGTCAATTACAACCACCAGTCACATCTCCGGCTCTGACTACACCTGCAACACCCGAACAAACTGCTCCCGCACCAGATGCACCTTAGAATGGAATTCGGAATTCGGAATTCGGAATTCGGAATTACTCCTGTACGGGCGGGTTTTGCGGCAAGATTTTTGGTCGTAGCCATGAATTGTTGACTCAACCCGCCCCTACGGTTTCCTGATAACTGATAACTGATAACTGACTCCCCGTTATGAACCAAGAAATTAAATTACTCGTCCTCGATATTGATGGGACGATCGCGGGTAAGTCAAATCAAATTCATGCCAAAGTTAAAAAAGCGATTCAAGCAGTGCGGGCAAAAGGCATACAAGTGGCTGTAGCAACAGGACGAATGTATCGTTCTGCCCTACGTTTCCATCATGAGATCGGTTCGACTTTGCCTCTACTTGCCTATCAAGGTGCTTGGATTCAAGATCCAGCTACCCAGAAAATGCACCGTCATTGGACTGTTGCCAAGCAAACAGCAATTCAACTGTTAGATTACTTCGAGCAACCTGAATTGCGATCGCTGCTTTCGGTTCATTTCTATATTAACGATCGCCTCTACGTGCGCGAACTAACTTCCGAAACCCGACTTTACTCCGAACGCTCTGGGATTGAAGCGATCGCGGTGGGAGATTTACGCCAAGCTTTAACAACAGAACCAACAAAAGTATTGGCTCTGTGCGACGACACCGAAATCATCGATAACTTACTCAGTAGCCTACGTCAGCAATATACCCCCGCTGAACTGTACCTGACTAAATCCGTTGCTACCTTCTTTGAAGCAACCAACCCTTCGATCAATAAGGGTGTAGGCGTGCGTTACTTAGCTGAAGAACTCCTGGGAATCACTGCTGCTAACGTGATGGCAATTGGTGACAACTTTAACGATGTAGAGATGCTAGAGTATGCGGGGATCGGTGTAGCAATGGGTAATGCTCCATCTGACGTACAGGCGATCGCTCAGTGGGTAGCGCCTAGCGTCGAGCAAAACGGAGTTGCAGTTGCAATTGAAAAATTCTTACTTTAAATCAGTCATTTGTCATTTGTCATTGGTGAGTGTTTTACTAACGACGAATGACAAAAATCAGAAAGGACACCAACGACTGTCCGTGTTTCGTCTTGGTGTCCTGACTGGTTCGCTCCTCACACACCCTTATAGTAGAGTAATGTTCTTGATTTGTCACCCCCTTGAACGCTAATTTCTACCTAAAGACAGATAAGATTTGCCTATAGAGCAAGATGCCTTTACAGTGACCAGTGACCAGTGACCAGTTTTATACTGTTCGCTAGTTCAAAGTTCTAAGGGTGCGCAACTATTTAGTACTTCTACTAAGAGTATTCTGAATACAGATTGAGCGATCGCTATTAAGCCAAGTCGCCCTTGTGCTAAGTTGAAATTTTGCTTTTTGACTTCTCCCCAAATGCGACACTGACTATAAAAAGTTTGAAAAGCTTGACTCAGATTCAGAGCTACTTTCAACCAATTTAAAGACTTGCTGCGAGTAGGATCGGGGCAATAGAGAGCGTCTAATACTCCAATTGATTCGAGGAGTAAATTTAACTCGGATGGGTGATGCAAACAAATTTTTGCTTCACTCAACCAAGGAATAGGTTGAGGTGATATGACCTGTAGACATGAAGACTTAATGTCAGAGTTTTTTGACTTAATTGTAATTATTTTCTCCTCATGAGCCATTTTCAATAGAGAACAACACCGAGCATGAGCGTATTGGATGGGAAATAGAGAATTGGTAATTGGTAATTGGTAATTGGTAATTGGTAGTTGGTGACAGGCAATCTCTCCCTCAGCTCCCTCAGCTCCCTGGGCTCCCTCAGCTCTCTTCTCCCCCCTGCTCCCTAAACAGGGTAGTGTCTCAATCCAGTGTTGCAACCAAGCAGCCAGACTGGGTTGAGTTAATTCTAAGTAGATCCAGCCTGGGGGAACGACTTGAAGAATCAAGTTTTGTTGATGGTTTTGTTGGGCAATTAGCTGCGATATAGATTGGGCAACTTCTATAGTTGGGGAGTTGACAAGTTTACTTAATTTAAATGCGATCGCGCACCTGTAAACAACCGGGCGCTGTTTAGATAACTGTAAAGGAATATAACTTTTGCGATCTGTTAAGGATGGAGTGTCTAATATATACAAACTTAGCGCTGCTTGTATCTGCTGTAACAGCGCTTGCTTAGGTGTTAACTCAGCTAATGGAGGCGATCGGTGATCCACTTTTAATTTATAGTTAAAATCCCTATCCCTACCTGGGGGATTTACCAAGGTTCCATGCAAACGAATTGCTTAACCCCTATTTTTTGAATGGCTACCTGAGAATACTATGCCCTAGCGAAATTTACTATTACTGGAGCGTTCGTTCATCCGCGATCGTACTGAAAGATCTATGAGTTTTCGCTAAAAAATCTGGTGATTTCAGTAGATTTACGGTACAAAAAAACTCAGTCCTATGTTGTTGACAATATTTTGTCACAATTTTCCCTAGCTCAACTACAATCATTTGTACAACTGTTACTTGCAATTCCCTGGTTTGATTGTTTACACTTATCTGTTGTTTTAAACATGAACTATACGGATAAAAAAACTGAAAAGCAGGAGACTTGATCGAGTAATTGAGTGATTGAGAATACTAGGATTGTGTTGCAAGACAGATAAAACAAATCTATGGCTAAGTTCGCTTAGCTACGATTGCTATTACTGGTTTGAGGAGTGGAGTTCACCTGCCAACCAATTTGGCAATAGGTGAGCTTCACAGTGACGTTTCGTCTATCGCCAACTGCTGCAAATTATGCATTCCCCATCCGCTTCTCCAGAGTCGCAAAGACCATTTTTAACCTGGCAACGGATTCTTGACTGGGCGCAGGAACACTATCGCGTTCGCTCTTTTAGTAAAGACGAACGCATTCCAGCTCGACCTGGACTGCTCTATCTCGTTCAAAGAGGTGCTGTGCGACTTGTAGGTACAGCTCAAGTTAGCGCAACTAGTCAGCTATCATCTCGGCGCATCAACAGAACACCTGAAGAAGCTTTTTTAGGCTTTGTTGGCGCTGGACAGCCGTTTGAAATTGTTGCCCAATCTCCGTTTACGCTCCAAGCTTATGCCCACGTAGAACCCACTTTAGTTGTGTGGATGTACTGGCATGACTTGGATAACTGGCCCCACTTTCGGCGGGAAGTTCTCGATGCATTTCGCTACCAACATCAGCGCAAGTTACTGTGGCTGAGTGCTTTAGGACAGCGACGGACGATCGATCGTCTCTTGGGATTCTTAACCCTGCTGGTAGAAGAATACGGACAACCAGCGACAAGTGAAGAAGATCCCGAGATTCTGCGCGGATACTCTCTACCGTTTACGCTGACGCACGCCCAAATTGGTAGTGCGATCGGTTCGACGCGAGTTACGGTGACTCGTTTAATGGGTAAGTTACGCCAACGCGGTTTACTTATCGCCCAAGAAGATAATCTCATCTGTTTGCCAGCCGATTCAATCAATCGAGCTAGTTGAATTATGGAGACGCGAAGTTTCGCGTCTCTATAATCCTATGCCTAGCGCATTCGCACAAATCCAGCGTTAGCGATCGCCGACTGTCCTTGCTGCGTCAGCAGTAATTTAGCATAAGCTTCTCCTGCTTGCTGTGCTAAATCGTCATCCTGCTTGACAACAACATACAAGTTGCGTGTCAGAGGATATTGTCCGGTTTGAAAAGCATCTGTATTGAGCTGATTGCGCCGCTGAGGACAGTTATTCGCTGTTACTAAAGGTTCTTGGTAGGGAGGAGTAAATTGCCCTGATTGACGACCTAGCGGTAAGGGTCTAATCCTACACTGAGGTACGATTTCTGGAGCCGAGGCGTAGTAAATTCCGCCACGGTTACTAGCTAGCTTTTGTAGAGCTTGAGTTGTCGTACCGACAAATTCAACATTAGCAGCTAATGCTTGACCTGCTAAAACATCCTGTACGAAAAGCTCGACCGTACCACCCTCGCTCATCGGACGAGAATAAGGTTGAATCGGCAGGTTAGGACCACCGAGTTGTTTCCAGTTATTTGCCTTACCAGTGTAAATTGCTTGCAGCTGTGCCAAGGTTAGTCCTGGTATATTTAGGCTGGGGTGAACTGCGATCGCTAAACCATCAATTGCTACCGGAATTTCTTTTAAATTAAATCCTCTTTGCTGAGCGCGGGATACCTCTCGATCTTGTAAGGGTCGAGACGACTGAGCAAAGGTAAGCCTACCTTCAATCAGCATCCGAATACCAATACTAGTTCCTGGGGAAGCATTTGTCGGTTCTACAAATCGTAACTGAAATTCTGGATAAGCTGCCCTAATTTGCGGATCGATCGCTTGTCGAATTGCTGCCCAAGAAGTACTACCACCATAGCTGAATAACCCTTTAGGAATGCCTGAAACACCGCTAAAACTTGAGCCAGTCAATTCTGGATCTGAAGTTATATCGGATGTGTTGGGGGTGGAAATAGATCTTGGCTGAGGATTGCTGAGTTCGACACTAGTGCTAGAATTTCTCGTCAGCCACCAAAAACCACCAGCTAAACCCCCAGCTACGATCAATAGAGTCAGAACGAGAACAGCTGTTTCATTTTTTTGCGACGACATAACAGAATGATAAGTGCTGTAATAAGTGCAACATATACTTGCTTGCGTACAGATTATCCCCGCAGCAAAGCAGTGTTGCATCCCTGTGAGATCGCCTCTAATTCAAGCGATCGTCCTATGATAAAATCAAAGTACTTAAGTTAAGTGTTTTGCTCTCAGTAATCCTATGAATTAAACTCTTATGTCTGTTTTATCATAACCTAACCTTAATCTTGTCAGGACGATTAACTATATATATTTAGCGGCTTTTGGCACAAATAGTATACACACAACTACATAAAGTCACGATCGCTGGTCATGAGAATAGGGGTAAGGGTAAGAATTTCTTACTTACGACTTACGAATTACAAATTACGACTTATTTAACCTAGTGATTAGAGTGTCTGAAAAGATCGTCGCAGTAAAATAACCAAGCTATACCCAAAATAGCTGTAGTTACGCTAGCAATTATCCCCGCTATAACCCAGCCGAATGCTCCTACTAATATAATTAATCTTCCTAGTAAAGCTAAAACTGCTTTCGCCGTAATGAATGCAGTAACGGCAGAAATTATACTAATCAGTCCTAATTCTAAAAGTATAGATTTAGTATCCTTAGTTGCTAGTTCCTCATCAAAGTATATATCCCAGACAACAGTACACATAGCAACATCAGCAACCGTCAAAAATATTTGCTTGAATAATTCTAAATTTATTGCAGGAGTTACTGTGACTATCCCCGCAGCAAAAATTGTAGCTAAAATTACTATAACGGCTCGTTTTCTTTTTAGATAGATCTGACTCATAATTAATTTCCTGAATCACAAGCTTTTTAATAAAGAAGAGTCAGAAGTGGATATAGCAATTCTAAATGAATCGTGAAATCGATTGTTCCTGTAGAGACGTTACATGTAACGTCTCTACACACATGGAACATCTCTACAGGGAAAACGTTCACAAATCAATTTGGATTGCTATATTAGTTTTTATACCAACAAAATCAACATTTTACATCAGAAAAGTTTTTGATTTCGTAGCATTAATTGCAGCTTTTTCACAATTAATTTTCTAACTTCTGCCTCCTTCTACAGATTACAACCAGTGTTTTGGATAAGTTCTACCTGGCATGAGATTGTTAAAAACAAAAGTACAAAAGACTAAAACAATTGAACCTGCTAATACTGGCGTGAATAGAAAACTCCATTCAGCACGGCTCATCACTCCTACTAAAGCAACTGCTCCTCCTGGTGGATGGAGAGTTTTTGTCAGTTGCATGACTTTGATTGCTGTAGCAACAGCTAAAGCCATTACCCAAGGTTCTGAGCCGAATAAATGTACCATAATTAAGCTGACTAATCCGCCGAGAAAATTGCCTACAATACAGTTGCGTGGCTGTGCTAGAGGACTATCGGGTGCAGCAAATAATAAAACGGCAGCCGCTCCGAAAGGAGCTGCGATTAGAGGATAATGCGTACTAACGCTGATGTAAGCTAGCGCGGCAATGCCAATAAAACTACCTATGTAAGAAAAAACAATTTGCTTTAAAGGAAAGCGGGGTTGATATTTAGAGCTGCCGTGAATTTTAGTCAAGAAGTTTTTGAGTCGAGCCGATTTAAATCGAAAGCTCCATGTAGACTGGGAACGATTTTTTCTCAAAGCAGCTAGTTCAGCTGTGAGTTGCTCTAGTTGTTGCTGCTGAATGATTAATTGCTGTTGCTGTTGTTCTAGTTGCTGTTGATACTGCTGGAATTGTTGTTGTTTGCTTGTCAACTCAAAGGTGGACATAGCTTTGGTAAGTTTTGTCATAGAGCTAGTATTTGTATTTGGTTTCGCCGCAGTTTTACTAATGTCTTTCATACTTCGATCGCTAAATAATGAATTGCAAAAACTTAGATTAATTCTGTGATATTGCGATCGCACTACTATAAATTGTGTTAACTGATACGGAATATTATTACTCATGAAAGAAGCGCATTTTGAAATTGCTCTAAACGCATACAATCAACGAAAAAGTACTATTTTATACTTGCAACTTAGAGCAAACTACGCTCGCAATAACGCTAGAACTATCAAATAAATTAAATGGATAAATTAATTTTTTCAAAAAATATTGACAGCGATCGCTAGCTACTAGAGCAATCCTATTTGATTCATGAATGTGGAGCAGGCTAGAAGCCTACTTTACAAATCATTTAGAACTACTATAGCTGGCTCAAATATTTATCGCTGTATAACTATATTTAATTATTGTAGTTAAAATCTGACAAGACATTTCAGAATCGAACGAAGTGTTCTTTGTTTATTCGATGGTATTCAAAATTTTTATTTCAAGAGAGTTAATCTTGTGTTTGAATTTTATTCATCAAAATTTTAATTGCTCTTAGTGTTATGGAATAGCTTTGAGATTTATCGTATTTCTACTGTAACTTTGGTTGCAGCATTTTTGCTGCGCGGTTGAGTAAAATCTGAAGATTAGCTTTTTAGCTTCTGTGCCTCTGCATGGAAATGCTAGTAAAGCTATAGATTGTGACTTGATACAGAGGCAAATTTGTTTGTTGGGTTAGTTTTAATTGTTACGTAATGAGAGCTTAATTTGTTACGAAATAGTAGCGAAACTAAACCAAGCGATCGCGATTTAACTTGAAACTGTGGTTGTTGAATTGCTAATTCATGGGTGCTGTTGAGATAGAACGAAACTGATGATAGAAATTACAGCAAGCGTTTTTTGTACGAGTCTAGGTGCATTCTTATTCAGAAGAGAAATAATTCCTCGTTCCTTTCCCAATTTGCTAGGTCGCCTTCTTTACTGGCTGGGCGTACCGTTGCAAATTTTAGTACTGACGCGCAAGTCAAATTTATCGCAATCGATTTGGTTGCCCCCAATCTTGACAATTGCAATATTGCTGTTGGGTTTGGGCTTAGCTTATGTCAGTTTGCAGTTACTCAAACAACTAACTCAGTACCGCTCGGTTTCATGGGTAAAACAATTGTCCGATAGTTTTTATCCTAGCGATCGCGCTGAACAAGGTAGTTTTGTCCTCGCTTCAATTTTGGGAAACACCGGCTTCATCGGGTTAGCGATCGTTCCAGCTTTTGTCAGTCAAGACTATTTAGTTTGGGTAGTGTTGTATGGCGTAACGCACAATCTAATTGGTAGTTACGGACTGGGAGTATTTTTAGCAAGTTATTTTGGGCAAACCACAGCAAATAATAAATGGAAAGCTGCATGGCGAGACATTTTGCGCGTTCCTGCTTTATGGGCGTTTGCGCTGGGTTACTACAGTAAACCTTGGCAAATTGTCAGTTTCATCGATCCCTTACTTCAAGCAATAGTCTATTTAGTCGTACCTGGAGCTTTTTTGTTGATTGGGATGCAATTATCACGGCTTCAAGGAATTGAAAATCTACGAGGGGCGATCGTTCCCAGTACGATCAAGACATTTGTTCTGCCCATTTTGGCAGGAATGGTAATAACATGCTTGGGATTTCCCCACGAAGCACGCTTGGCTTTAGTCTTGATGTCTGGAATGCCAAGTGCTTTCGCCAATGCGATTTTAGCAGAAGAGTACAACCTCAATCGTCCGCTAGCTGCCAGTACGATTGTTCTCAGTACGGTTTTGCTACCACTGGTACTTCCCCTATGGTTGTATTTATTTAGATAATAGAGACTCTGCGTGGAACTTCTCTGCGTCGTCTCTCGATCAACGAAGGCTCGTGTCAACCGAACTAGGTAGGGGAGTAAAATCGTAACCAGTGCCGGAGTATCTACCAGGCTGAACTCTAACTAGAGTTCCTGATTCTTGGCGATCGCCTGACGGTAAAAACTTGACTATCCCAGTTGCCCCTTTAAACATAAAACCAGTATTAGATAAAGCTTTCTGTAGCTGTTCGCGATTCGTACTCGCTTTTAAACCCGTGAAAACAGCAATTGTTGCATCGTAAGTCAATGCAGTTCGCCAATTACCAGCCCCACCCCAAAACCGCTTAGCATTGGCAATGAAAGAACTATTGGGGAAAGCAGAAGGATGCCAAGGTACAGAAAGCACCATAGTATTAACATCAGCTTGTCCTTGCTGCAACGTGTCGTACGTATACATTGTGTGGCTGCCGAACAAAGTCAATCGACTGCGATTTGCTTGCGCTACTTCCACTGCACGACCCATTCTATTTACATCTGGTGCTAGCAGCAAAGCTTCTGCTCCATCGCTGACTGCTTGAGAGGGAATTTCGCTAGGGTTAAAATTAGTAGCAGCAAAATCGCAGGGGGTACTGGTGATATAACCGCCATTTTCAAACACGCTAGAAGTGAACTCCTCTTGAAACGAGCGACTTGCTTCTGCCTGAGAATCCGCACAGATCGCAATTCTGGTTTTGCGTGCTGTTTTCACGACGTAGCTAGCCAAAGCATCGGCAATCGCTCTTGAATTTGGCGTAGTCCGAAAGATAAATCTACCAACTCCACCTAAGTTTCGCGCTACGCTAGTGGGCGAGATCATCACCAAACCGCTTTTTTGATAGATGGGAGCAGCGGCGATGGATGCATCACTAGAGTTATGTCCTACTACTGCGAGAATATCTGGATCGTTGGCAAATTCAGCCGCGATCTGTTTAACAACAATGGGGTTATTATCGTCGTTGGCAACTTGCACTTGAACCAGCTTTCCGCCAATCCCGCCACCGTGATTGATCTCATATTGTGCCTGTGCCACGCCCCGCAGCATCTCTCTGGCAACGTTTAAGTTACCTCCTACAGGAACGCTAACACCGATCTTAACTGTATTGCTGATTGCAGCTGCCGAAGCATTATTTAAATAAATCCACGTTTCGGGATCGTTGCGCTTCACCTGCAAAGCCGCATTAAATTTGGTGACTGCCGTGGAAAAATCTCCTGCGGCAAAAGCTTGTACTCCTGCTTGTTTGTCTGGATTATTGTCGGCAGTAAATAAAACTTTATTACCTAAACTAATTCGTTTTTGCAAAGCTGGGTTGCGGTTGGGGGGATTGAGCAATCCATTGAGAGATGGTTGAGCTGCTTGTTGCCCTCCTCTACCACTGCGATAACTCAACCAAAAAATTAGCGGACCGATCAAGCAGAGGGCGATGAGGTAGAGAACCAGGACAGTGTTTTTTTTACTTTGTAACATAAAGTTTGGAATGGGAGTTAAGTCAAGTATTGTTAGACATTTCTAGATAACTTTCCCAGCCTCATATTTTCTGTATCGCCATGACTTGGTACAGCCCAGATGTCGAAGAATCTATAAGGATCTAAATCATATTCTTTTTAGCAACAGCACTTTGGGCGATCGCAATAATAGTACGAGATGAATACCCACAAACAAAGCTACAGCTTGAAAGTTGTTTTTTTTAACATATAAATAAATAATATTTGATTTGACCCATAACCAAACAAAATAGAGCCACAACTACTTGCGTACCAACCGTAATTTTACGGAAAAAATATAATGCAGCTGATTTTAACCGTGAAATTACTTACGCAAATTTACTGAGTCTGAGCCTATACGTATAAGAGATTTACCTAACTATAGCAGTAAAGAGTTTGGCGATCGCGCTCCGCTCAATCTGTATCTTCTGTAACTACTTCCCACTTAATTGCAGTCACTTTTATTTGAGATCGCAACTGCATGACAATCTCTTCCATCAACAGATCGTTGCGACCATTGGAAGTATATTCTGCCTTGATTTCTACTGAAGAGAAGTTATCGAGATCTTTACTGTTAATATTTTTACTAGACAATTCATTCAATATCATTTGTCCTGGTGTGGTTTGTGCCAGTAGCACAGCCCTCACAGCCACTTCGTCTTCGGTTAAACAAATGAGGCGACAGCAATAGCGAGTTTCTGCTTTTGTGTGCGTAATCAATTGCTCATCTAACTGCTGAAACCACTGTACCATCGGGCGCAAAAGTAGATTTGCTCCTACCACTGCTAAAGTGCCGAAATAAGCCTGAAATAGCAATCCCGCCCCGACCAAACTACCCACGGCAGCAGCACACCAGAGGGTAGCTGCGGTATTGAGTCCGCGCACGCTGGTTCCTTCCCGCAAAATTACGCCGCCACCTAAAAAGCCAATGCCTGAGACCACTTGGGCGGCTATACGTGTAGGACTGGCATCGCCGGGAATCATTGCCGAGAGCATGACGAACATAGCAGCACCAAGAGACACCAACACATTTGTTTTCAGTACCGAGCGAGTTCGCCGCCATTGTCTTTCGCTGCCAATTGCCGCACCGAGAATGAATGCCAGTAGCAGGCGAATTGCAAAATCTACCCAAGTCATTGTTTTTTTCGTTTGGTTGCACCCAAATTGCTATTGTCGCACTGGTACGAAATCATAGCCAGTACTTGTATTGACTTGACGCACAACTTGTACTAGCTGCACTGGTGCGTTACTATCGCCAGAGGGAAGAAACTGCACTGGATTAGCTGCGCCAGGAGTGGAAAAATCAGTACTAGTCAGAGTTTGTTGAATCCCTTCACGAGTAGGAGACTTCTGCATTGCCGCAGTCAAAGCCTTGGTTGCATTGTAGGCAAGAGCAGTACGCCAGTTGACCTCAGCTCCCCAAAACTGTCGTGACTGACGCACGAACTGAGATTTCGGCTCGGTGTCAATATCCCACGGAATAGCAACTACCATATTCACAGCCGCGTCCCCTGCAACCTCTAGCGTGGTTGAGTTGTAAATGGCATCACCACCTAGAAGTTGCAATCGTCTGCGGTTGACTTGCACGACCTGTAGGGCTTTATCGATAATGCTAGTACTAGACCCAGTGTTAGGTGCTAACATCAGAACTTTTGCCCCTTGCTTGATGGCTTGGTTAATGCTGTTAGCTGGGCTAAAACTAGGGTCTGATAAGTCAAACTCAGATGTGACTTTTCCACCTCCAAGCAGAACCGCTGTGACAAACTCAGATTTTAAGGATTGGCTGTAAGCACTTTGGGGATTGAAAAAAACAGCAGCATTCTTTTGCTGTAAATTGGTCAGCATATAATTTGCCAAAGCTCTTGCAGCAATATAATCGCTGGGAACGGTACGAAAAATGTAGGGACTGATGCCGGAAAGCTTGACAGAAGTACTGACAGGAGAGATCGCGACTAACTTTCCCTCATCATATATAGGTGCAACGGCAAGGGTGACTTGACTTGCCCAGTGACCGATAACTGCCAAAATTTCAGAAGTGTTGACCAAAGTTGAAGCAACTGTTTGGGCTTGGTCTTCTTGATTGTTGTCGTTGACGATCGCCACTTTCAAGGGAACACCATTAATATTCCCCGTTTGATTTGTTTCGGTCTGTGCCTGCGCAACGCCACGTAGAACTTCCAAACTTCCATTAGGACTAGTACCAGTGGGAACGACAACAGCGATCGCGTAGCTTTTGCGATCGCCTATCTTGGCATTGTTAAGGAAAATTAGGGTTTCGGGATCGTTGCGATTTTGTGTTAATGCTACTTGCAATTTCTCGGTTGCAACACTCCAATTTCGAGCCGCGATCGCCTCTATTCCTTCCTGTTTTGCTGGTAATATCTTCCCTGAAAATAACGTTTTCTCGCCAAAACTAATTGGTTTTCCAGTTGCAGAAGTACCATCTGTAGGAGTCGAGTTAGATTGATTTCCAATACCGACAAACGATTTGCCAAATAAATTACTGAATAGTAAAGCTCCTCCCCCTACTAATCCGAGCGTAATTAGTAGCGATAGTAGCAGAAGCACTGTTTCATTTTTACGCGACATATTATAACTAGGGAGTAGGGAGTGGGGAGTAGGGAGTAGGGGAAGACAAGGGGGACAAGGGGGACAAGGG
>NZ_PYCI01000165.1:0-13695 GCF_003015105.1 Chroococcidiopsis sp. CCALA 051
TTTTATAATATAGCGATTCTCGTTATGATGCGATACATTCGTAGGGGCGCACAGCTGTGCGCCCCTACATATCTTGTATTTCATTGAATTGAAAAAGCCTATAATTGCTTCCTGAGAGTATACTTAAAATAATGCCAAGAAAAATTAGGGAGCTGAAACAAACGCTACGCCGAGCAGGTTTTACAGAACTTCCAGGCAAAGGAAGCCATACAAACTGGATACATCCTTTATATTCGGGAAAATTAACTATTTCCGGCAATGACGGAGCAGATGCTAAACCATACCAAGAAAAAGAAATTCAGCAAGCTATTCAAGAAATAGAAACTAGACAACAGGAATCGCACGAAGATGAGTGAAATGAAGTATAAGATGGTGATTCAATGGTCGAATGAAGATAACTGCTTTTTGGTAGGTTTTCCTGATTTTCCCGGGCAGACTTGGCGGACTCATGGAGCTACATATGAGTCAGCTGTAGCAAATGGTAGAGAAGCCTTAGAATCCCTGATAATGGCTTATGAAGCAACAGGCGAACCACTACCACAACCGACTATTCATCAAGCTGCATAGTTCATCCTTCTTGATCCTGCAACACTGTTTTTGACACGATGCGAGTTTTCTTGCGATCGCTTTCTGAAAGTTCTTCCCCTGACTGCAAGCGCGTGGCATTATCTTGTAACACGGTAGCCGCACTGCGATCGCCCATTTGCAAGGCAGTTTTAGCCGCAGTTTGTAACATTGTCGCCGCGCCAGCGCGATCGCCTTGTTGCAATTTCAGTTCGGCTAGCTGTGTTTGACGGTACTTCGCCAATGCTAAAACATATTGCTGTACTTGCGGATTGTTTACAGGTTTATAATCCCGTACCACGTTAATTTCTACCGGAATATTGTCAGAGAGCAAATTAGTTTGGTCAACCGCCGGATCGTCATAGCAGATTTGGACGCTAGCAATCGTGTGTTTGCCTTCCGGTAACTGACTGATATACATATTCGCCAACACCACCCGTTCGGAGTCTTTCATTAAGTCTCCCAGGCGTACGGTGTAACGTCCGTAGGTATCTTGTTGTATGGGTAATTCAATTGCATCTGGCGCAACTTGGGCAATCGGCTTAAGTTCTGCAAGTCGCACTTTAGGAATGAAAGATAGCAGCAGGTAAGCATTTGTCAATTCCACGGCTTGAATGCGATCGAATAGCCGTCCGAACTCCTCTAGAATTTGCTCTGGGTGTTGGATGTAAGATAAACCGCCACCGCCCGCATCGGCAATTTTTTCTAAAATATCTTGGTTCCAATAATCGCCAAAGCCTAAAGTGTTGAGGGTTAAGTTGTAGCTAGCTGCCAGTTGTGCCAATTTCAGACAGCGATCGTTGTCGCCGTGTTCGTTTTCTCCATCCGTGAGTAAAAATGCTTGGGAAATTGCTTCTTTTTTGCCTTTCCCTAGTTCTTCAATTCCCAATTTCAGCCCTTCATCGATCGCCGTGCCACCTTCAGCATATAAACGGTCGATTTGCCGTTTAATATAGTCAGGGTTGTTAACCGTTTGATTGGGAACGATTACCTTGGCGCGGTGATCGAAAACGACAATCGAAAGGCGATCGTCTGGCTGGAGGCGATCGACTAATGTTTGTGCTGCTTGTTTCACCGTTTCAATCGGTTGTCCCTTCATCGAACCACTTTGGTCGAGAATTAAGCAAAGATTAAGCGGAACTTGCCGCTGTGAATTATTTGCGATCGCAGAAATTGACACCGCCAATTGTCGCTGACTTGTAGCTTGATGTGCGTCTAAATTGACATCGTTCAGGGTAGGCTGCAAGCTAACCTTCATACCTTTCGTCCTATCTAACCAGATGTGATATCAACTGCTCCACAGCCCCATACTGTTGCTACGGAAAAGTTATGTTAAGTCCATCTCTATTGTCAATTACAGAATATCCTATGTGCTTCTGTCTCGGATGCGATCGCAGCCTCAAATCCATACCTTAAATTTCCGGGTGAGGAATCCGTACCCCTTTTCAACTCATCCTCAAGCTAGGATTACACTATCAGATAATGTCATTATCGCATTATTGTAACCGTCTGGATTTGCTATGGTTTCACCGATTAAAGCCGTTCAAGCCCCCTACTATGGCGATAACTTCTACCGCACGCCACCGCCAGACTTACCCTCTTTACTACTCAAAGAGCGGATTGTCTATCTTGGTATGCCCCTCGTACCCGCCGTTACCGAGTTAATTATTGCCGAATTACTCTATTTGCAATCTGACGATCCAGACAAGCCGATCAAAATCTACATCAACTCTACAGGCACTTCTAGCTACAATGGCGAACCCATCGGCTTTGAAACTGAAGCCTTTGCCATTTACGACACGCTGAGATACATCAAACCTCCGGTTCACACCATTTGTATCGGATCGGCGATGGGAATGGCAGCAATGCTGCTTTCTGCTGGAACTCCAGGTTGTCGTGCTAGTCTGCCCAATGCCAACATTATTTTGCACCAACCCAAAAGCTACGCCCAAGGACAAGCTACAGATATTCAAATTCGGGCGAAGGAAGTGTTGGCAAATAAAGCAACACTGTTAGATATTTTGGCAAAAACGACCGGACAGCCGATTGAAAAAATTGGCAAAGATATGGATCGGCTATTTTACTTAACTCCTCAGCAGGCGAAAGAATACGGTCTGATCGATCGCGTCTTGGAGAAACAAGACTTAGCCAATCCTCCCCTACCAGCTGGAGTCATCTAGCTTGTCATTTGTCATTTGTCAATGGTCAGCAAATAACCAATAACCAACAACCAACAATCAACAACGGAGTAGCCCATATGCCTATCGGTGTACCAAAGGTTCCCTATCGGATGCCAGGGGAACAATACACTCAGTGGATTGATATTTACAATCGCCTCTACAGAGAACGGATCATTTTCTTGGGACGCGATGTAGACGATGAAATTGCCAACCAAATTATCGCGGTTATGCTTTACTTGGATTCAGAAGATCCCGGTAAAGACATTTCCTTGTACATCAATTCTCCTGGTGGAATGGTGACATCTGGAATGGCAATTTATGACACGATGCAACACATCAAATCTGATGTGATTACAATTTGCGTCGGTTTAGCTGCATCAATGGGTTCTTTCCTACTTGCGGCGGGGACAAAAGGTAAGCGTCTCGCCTTACCTCACTCGCGGATTATGATCCATCAACCATCAGGCGGGACTCGCGGACAAGCATCAGATATTGAGATTGAAGCGCGGGAAATCTTGCGAATTCGCGGTCAATTAAACCAGATTTATGCTAACAATACAGGTCAACCTTTAGAAAAGATTGAAAAAGACATGGATCGTGACTTCTTCATGTCAGCAGAGGAAGCCAAAGCATACGGTCTAATCGATCACGTAGTCGAAGAACGTCCGTAGTAGTTAGTAATTAGCCATTAGCTGTTAGCAAATAACTAATGGCTACTCTCTCTTTTGCGCCTACTCTACTCTTCGAGAAGGGCTTCGCCCTACGAGAACGCTTTGCGCCTTTGCGTCTTTGCGTGACATAATCTAATATGACTAACACCCTCAAAGTCACAATTAAACTTTTCGCCGCCTATCAAGAAGCATACGGCAAATCGGAACTGGCACTAGAATTTCCTCAGAATACACCAGTTGCAGCAGTACGCGATCGCCTGATCTCCGAACATCCACAACTCTCGCAGTGGCGCGACGTGACTCGCTTTGGCGTAAATTTGCAATTCGTCGAACCCGATACTCTCCTGCAAGACGGGGATGAGGTTGTGTTAATTCCTCCCGTCAGTGGTGGTTAGTGAGAGAAGTCAAAAGCCAAAAGTTAAAAATCAAAAATTTAAATTAAAATAATTTTATTTGTTGCCTGTCCGGTGTTATCCACATCATAAATAATTGGTACACCTGTAGCGAGTTCTAGATTCGGAATTAGTTCGGGACTGAGGCGATCGAGTTGCATAATAATAGAGCGAAGAGAATTGCCGTGGGCTGCAACTAAAACATTATCTCCTTGTTTTAACTGGGTAAGAATGCGGCTGTGGAAAAAAGGAAGAGTGCGCTGCATTGTATCTTCTAGACTCTCGCCGCCAGGAGGACGCATGGAAAAAGATCTTCGCCATGCCTGCACCACATCCGCACCGTATTTTTCGGCTGTCTGCGCTTTATTTAATCCCTGCAAATCCCCATAAAAACGCTCGTCCAGTGCCATACTGGGAATAATGGGTAGTTCGCAACTGGAATTACCTTCATACTTATCCCAACCGTGCCAGTGCGGATCGTCGGCTTCGTGTTTCAGTACGGGATTTTTCCCAGCACAAATTTCTTCAAATTCCGTCAGGCAAATAATCGCAGTTTCAATTGCCCGAATTAATAAGCTGGTAAAGCAAATATCAACTCGATAATCTCTTAGTTTATAAGCTGCTTTTGTTGCCTCTAAGCGTCCTAATTTACTCAAAGGCACATCTACCCAACCTGTAAATTTGTTGGCAGCATTCCAGATACTTTGTCCGTGTCGGATGAGGATGAGTTTGGACATATTATTGTCTGTAAGTGGTAGAGTCAAAATGACTCTATATTCTCGCAGTAGAACCACAAAAGGAAACGCGATCGCTCTGCCGCTATGTTAACCAGTATTACTAACTATGAAATCACCTGGGAAAAGTTACCAGATGACTTTGTTTTAGACGACGAACCTGTGGATAACATCAACCAGCCGTCTCTAGCTGCGGCTTTGACTGAAAGTCTAGAACTAGCTGGTAAAATTCCAGCCGATGCTTTAACTACCACTAATTATGGTATCTGTGCCGCAGTAAATCAAAAGTTTGTCGTCAAAGCTCCAGATTGGGCATATATACCCGCAATACGAGTTCCTAGAGAAGAAGTTAAGCGCAGTTACACTCCTCAACTCCAAGGGGAAGTTCCAGTCATTGTAATGGAATTCCTTTCAGATACCGAAGGCGGTGAATATTCAATTAAACCTACATATCCGCCCGGAAAATGGTTTTTTTACGAACAAGTGCTACGAGTTCCCCACTATGTCATTTTTAAGCCAGATACAGGAGAGATAGAAGTTTATCAGCCAGAGGATGGACGATATCAAATCCGTACCCCCGATGAAAATAACCGCTATTGGATTGCTCAAATGGGTTTATTTTTGGGAGTATGGCAAGGAACTAGAGAAAATCGGGCAGGTTATTGGTTGAGATGGTGGGATGAAAACGGGCAATTGTTACTGTGGGGAGTAGAAAGAACTCGACAGCTAACAGAAAAAGCCGAAAGATTAGCCGCTCAACTTCGAGCAGTGGGGATTGAACCAGAAGTATGAATTAGAGAGATCCCCCCAACCCCCCTTAAAAAGGGGGGCTAGGAAAGCTGTTTGTGCCTCTATGCTGAGGTAGAGGTGACAAGAGAGTCATCTTGCCTCTGGTTCTGAGTTTGTTCTTGATTTGCTTCTGCCGTGTAGTCTTGAATTGCCTTGACAGTAAGAGATTGAGATTTAAGCGCCCGAATCGCCGCCGCTGTAGCCCGCGCCCCTGCGATTGTCGTGATAATGGGAATCTTGTAGGTGAGCGCCGATCGCCGAATCAATTTAGCATCAGTTTGCGCCTCTTCACCAGAAGGCGTATTGATAATCAACTGAATGTTGTGATTCTTAATCGCGTCGAGGACGTGGGGTCTACCTTCATGCAACTTTAGAATTAACCCCACCTTTAGACCGTGTTCTTGCAACACTCGACGAGTGCCATCGGTGGCAATGACATCAAACCCTAATTCAATCAAATCCCTAACTACAGGCACGACTAGAGGCTTATCGCGCTCGTTACAAGTCACAAATACCGTTCCTTCTAGGGGTAGGACTTCTCCAGCTCCCAATTCAGCTTTAGCATAAGCTAAGCCAAAATCGCGATCGATTCCCATCACCTCGCCTGTCGATCGCATTTCGGGACCGAGTAACGTATCCGTACCAGGAAACTTCTTAAATGGTAATACCGCTTCCTTAACCGCAATATGATTTAACTTCGGTTCCTCGCTCAAGCCCAATTGTGCTAAGTTTTGCCCTGCCATCACTAACGAAGCTAACTTAGCAAGTGGGACTCCGGTTGCTTTCGAGACAAACGGCACTGTCCGCGAAGCACGCGGATTTGCTTCTAAGATATAAACTTGCGGGTTATAGGTGTGCGCTCCCACTACAGCAAATTGAATATTCATCAAACCGACAACTTTGAGCGCTTTGGCTAATTGTATGGTTTGAGTGCGAATTTTCTCTAATACCGGAGTTGGTAAGGAAATCGCAGGTAGAGTACAAGCCGAATCGCCAGAATGAATTCCTGCTTGCTCGATATGTTCCATTACCCCACCAATGACAACTTTACCTGTAGTATCGGCGATCGCATCCACATCAACTTCGATCGCATTTTCTAAAAACTTGTCGATTAAAATCGGATGCTCCGGCTCTACCTGCACCGCAAAGGTCATGTAACGCTCTAATTCGGTGTCAGAATAGACAATTTCCATCGCTCGTCCGCCCAAGACGTAACTCGGACGCACCACCACTGGATAACCGATCTTCTGAGCCACTACCAAGGCATCCTCATAGCTGCGAGCAATACCATTAGGCGGCTGAGCAATATTTAAGGCGTGCAGAATCTTTTCAAACTTTTCCCTATCTTCTGCCGTATCTATATCTTCGGGAGAAGTTCCCCAAATTTTGGTAGTTGGTAGTTGGTAGTTGGTAGTTGCTCCCTCAGCTCCCTCAGCTTTCTTCTTCCCTGCTCCCTGCAAATACTGCTGCAATGGTAATGCCAACTTCAGGGGCGTTTGTCCGCCAAATTGGACGATGATGCCGAGCGGTTTTTCGACTTCGATAATGTTGATGACATCTTCGAGCGTGAGGGGTTCAAAATAAAGGCGATCGCTGGTATCGTAGTCGGTGGAGACGGTTTCGGGGTTAGAGTTCACCATAATCGTCTCGTAGCCAGCCCCTTTGAGGGCGTAGGCAGCGTGACAGCAGCAGTAATCGAATTCAATTCCCTGTCCGATCCGGTTGGGTCCGCCGCCCAAAATCATCACCTTGGGACGGTCTGAGGGACGAACTTCGGTTTCGCCGTCGTAGCTGGAGTAGTGGTAGGGGGTTAAGGCTTCAAACTCAGCAGCACAAGTATCGACAGTTTTGTATACGGGAACGATACCGAGGCTTTGGCGATATTGCCGTACTCGATCTTCGCTAGTTTTGGTGGCAAAGGCAATTTGTTTGTCGCTAAATCCCTGTTGTTTAATCGCGTATAGTTGTTTGCCGTCCAGCGATTCTAAGGGAGTGCGTTTGAGCAGTTTTTCTGTTTCGAGCAGTTGTTGGAAAGAATCTAAAAACCAGGGATCGATCCCCGTAAGCTCGTAAATTTCTTCATTGCCCATGCCCAAAAGCATCGCTTGGCGCACGGCAAAAATGCGTTCTGGGTTAGGAGTACGCAAGTTGGCGCGAATTTGTTCGAGAGAAGGCAGTTTTTCTTGCTTGTCACAACCCCAACCGCTTCTACCCGTTTCTAAAGAACGTAAGGCTTTTTGGAAAGATTCGTTGAAGGTGCGCCCGATTGCCATTGCTTCCCCGACAGATTTCATTTGCGTGGTGAGCGTCGAATCTGAACCGGGAAATTTTTCAAAGGCGAAGCGGGGAATTTTGGTAACTACATAGTCTATGGTTGGTTCAAACGAAGCAGGAGTCTTTTTCGTGATGTCGTTGGCAATCTCGTCGAGCGTGTAACCGATCGCGAGTTTAGCAGCAATTTTGGCGATCGCAAATCCGGTGGCTTTGGATGCTAAAGCCGAAGAACGCGACACGCGGGGATTCATTTCGATCGCCACGACATCGCCGTTAGTGGGATTAATTGCAAATTGGATGTTAGAGCCACCCGTCTCCACTCCGATTTCGCGGATGATCCGTACCGAGTAGTCGCGCAGCCGTTGGTATTCTTTGTCAGTCAGAGTTTGAGCGGGGGCGACAGTAATGCTGTCTCCGGTGTGGATGCCCATCGGATCGATATTTTCGATGCTGCAAATAATGACGACATTATCGGCACAATCGCGCATCACTTCTAATTCGTATTCTTTCCATCCAATTAAGGACTTGTCGATCAAAATTTGCGAGACAGGGGAAGCATCAAGTCCAGAGGTGGCGAGTTCGAGAAATTCTTCTTGGTTGTAGGCAATACCTCCACCCGTACCACCTAACGTGAAGGCAGGACGGACGATGAGAGGATACGAACCAATTTCTTGAGCAACATTTTTGGCTTCCTCTAAGTTGGAAGCAATACCACTGGGGCAAACAGCAACGCCGATTTTTGCCATCGCTTCGTTGAATTGCTGTCTGTCTTCAGCCTTTTCAATCGCGGCGAGGTTAGCGCCAATCAATTGTACGCCGTATTTTTCTAACGTGCCGTTTTTGGCAAGGCTAACGGCGAGGTTGAGGGCGGTTTGTCCGCCCATCGTAGGTAAGAGTGCGTCGGGACGCTCTGATTCAATAACTTGGGTGACCAGTTCGGGGGTCAGCGGTTCGATGTAGGTGCGCTGCGCGGTTTCGGGATCGGTCATGATCGTGGCAGGATTGGAGTTAACCAAAATCACTTCGTATCCTTCTTCTCGCAAGGCTTTACACGCTTGCGTACCCGAGTAGTCGAATTCGCACGCTTGTCCGATGACAATCGGTCCTGCTCCCAATAGTAGGATTTTTTTGATGTCAGAGCGCCTTGGCATAGTCCTTTCCTTTGAAGTGAGTAGTGAGTAGTCGGGAGTCGGGAGTCGGGAGTCGTAAAGAGGGTGTGGGGTGTGGGGTGTAGGGTGTGGTGCGTGGTGAGTCAATTCTCTCCCTCAGCTCCCTCAGCTCCCTCAGCTCTCTTCTAGCCTCTCGTTTGTTGCGACCAAATGCGCGTTGGTAGCCCCCAGACGTAGATGAAGCCTTCAGCGGCTTTGTGGTCGAATTGGTCTTCGGCTCCGTAGGTTGCTAGTTCGGTGTTGTAGAGGGAGTTGTCCGATTTACGTCCGACAATGGTGGCGTTGCCTTTGAAGAGTTGGACGCGCACAGTACCGGAAACTCGCACTTGAGTTTGCTGGATAAAAGCATCGAGTGCGGCTTTGAGGGGACTATACCACTGTCCGTTGTAGACGAGTTGGCTGTAGGTTTCTTCAATTCCCCGCTTGTAGCGAGTGACATCAGCAGTCAAGGTGAGGCTTTCGAGGTCGCGGTGGGCTTGAATTAAAACTGTCATGGCAGGAGATTCGTAGATTTCCCGCGATTTGATTCCCACTAGGCGGTTTTCTACCATGTCAATGCGTCCTACGCCGTGGCTACCAGCCAGTTGATTGAGTCGATCGATCAGCGTGACTGGCGCTAGGGTTTCGCCGTTTAAAGCGACTGGGACACCACCTGTAAAGGTAATTTCTACATATTCTGGCTGATTGGGAGTGTCAGCAATCGCCTTTGTCATTTGATAAATTTCTTCTGGCGGTTCTGCCCAAGGATCTTCCAAGATTCCAGCTTCGATCGCCAATCCCAACAAATTTTTATCTAAGCTGTAGGGAGAAGATTTTTTCACGGGAAAGGGAATATCAAATTTTTCGCCATAGGCGATCGTTTCTTCCCGACTCATACCCCATTCTCTAGCAGGGGCGAGAATTTTTAAATTTGGATTGAGCGCGCCAATCGAGACATCAAACCGTACTTGGTCGTTACCCTTACCCGTACAACCGTGGGCGATCGCATCTGCACCGTATTTTTCAGCCACTTCTACTAAGACTTTCGCAATTAACGGACGTGCTAAAGCTGTAGCGAGGGGATAGCGATTTTCATACAAGGCATTTGCTTGAATCGCTGGGAAGGCATACTCTCTCACGAAGACATCTTGTACGTTTGCCACTAACGATTCATCTGCGCCCGATTGCAGTGCTTTTTGGCGGATTGGTTCGAGTTCGTCGCCTTGTCCTAAATCGACTGCTAGGGTAATGACTTCTTGCACGCCCCATTCATGCTTCAAGTAAGGAATACATACCGAAGTATCAACGCCCCCAGAATATGCTAGTACGGCACGCTTAGCCCGACCTGTGGAGTTATTGAGTTGGGAGCTGGTATTTGCTTTGAGATTAACTGGGGTTGTCATTTGTCGCTATGAGTGAGTGGTGAGTGGTAAGAGAATTAATAATTAGCGAAGTGAAAGTTCGTTGCTGAATTCTTGCAATCTAGACAAAATTTCCCAGCGTTGAACTTGTAAGCGATCGCGATCGGCTTTGACTGCTTGTTTGGCTCGGTCAATTTTTAATTGCTCGATTTGAAGATTTTTTGCTTCAATCTCTAAAGCATTTTCCCTATCCTGAATCGTATTGAGTTCATCTACAAGTAGAGCAGTCATTGTATTAACATTTACCTGATAGGTGAAGCGATTCATAATTCACATCCTTTAAAAAACGTCTTTTTAAAAGTCAAAAGGTAAAAGTTAAAAGTCAATCCTTGGGAGCTGCTATTGGTTTTTGTTTGATTAACAGTGAAGATAAGCTAAATGAGTGAAGATTTTGTGAACCGAGTTTCACGCCGAAAAATTTTGTTCCAAAGAACTCATGAAAAGCCGATCTTTCAATACCATTGTGGTACTGCTGTTGCATTCAAATCCAATTCGTTCGTAGAACCGTTGCTGATGCGTAGTCATCAAATAAACTCGTTCGACTCGACTCATGCGGGGATGACTCAAAACTGTTTGCACTAGTTTTCGCCCTAGTCCCCGCCCTTGATAATCGGGATGAATCGCCACATCCCAAATCGTAGCGCGATAAATTCCATCAGAAGTCGCTCTGGCAAAACCAATCAGCCGTTCTTCATCCCAAACACTCACGACTGGTTCGCTATTGGCAATTGCTACGCTCAGATCTTCTAAGCTGCGTCCTTGCGCCCAAAATGCCGCTTGCTCGAATAATGTTTGTAACTGGAGTAAATCGTCTTGCGATTGCTGCGGTTGGCGTAAAGCGTTACCTGTAGCAATACAGAAACAAATTTGACTGCTATCTGTTTGTGATGATGCCTCTTTAGTTGGAGATACGGTGGATGTCATTCTTGAATGGTAATTGGTAGTTGGTAGTTGGTGAGTGGCTGGTGGCTGGTGGCTGGTGGCTAGAATTTTTATCTAGTCACCAGTCACTAGTCACTAATATCTAGTTACTGTTTCGCAATTCCTTCTTCGCGGGCGGCTCTTTGGACGGCGGCTGCAACGGCTGTGGCTACGCGATCGTCAAACACGGACGGGATGATATACTCTGAGTGCAAATCGCTGGGTTTAATTAAAGAAGCGATCGCGCTGGCTGCTTCTAAACACATTGTGGTTGTAATTGTGCTGGCACGACTGTCTAAAGCACCGCGAAATACGCCAGGAAAAGCTAAGACATTATTAATTTGATTTGGATAGTCGCTGCGCCCTGTTGCCATAATTGCGACATCATTCATCACCAGTTCCGGTTGAATTTCAGGGATGGGATTTGCCATCGCCATCACGATTGGGTCTTTTGCCATCGATCGCACCATTTCAGGAGTGACTACACCAGGGGCGCTCACGCCAATGAAAACATCGCTGCTTATCATAGCATCGGTAAGAGTTCCAGCTTGACTAACGGCAAATTCTTGCTTTTCCTGATTCAAGTCTGTTCGATGAGTAGAGAGAATGCCTTTGGAGTCACACATGAGTATATTCGTTGCCCCAGCTTTTTGCAGTAAGCGGGCGATCGCGACTCCAGCGGCTCCTGCACCGTTGATGACAATCCGAATTTGCTCGATCGGTTTGTTGACAATTTTGAGCGCGTTGAATAAAGCAGCTAGCGTGACAATTGCCGTACCGTTTTGATCGTCGTGAAATACGGGAATATCTAATTCTTGGCGCAGGCGCTTTTCAATCTCAAAGCAGCGTGGAGCCGCAATATCTTCTAAATTGACTCCCCCAAATACAGGGGCAATATTTTTGACTGTAGCAATAATCTCTTCTGTATCTTGAGTCGCTAAACAGATCGGAAAGGCATCAATTCCGGCAAATTCTTTAAATAGCATGGCTTTGCCTTCCATGACTGGTAATGCTCCGGCTGCTCCAAGATTACCTAACCCTAAAACCGCACTGCCATCCGTGACGATCGCTACAGTATTTTGTTTGATCGTGAGATTATAAACTTGTTCTGGATCTTGAGCGATCGCCGTACAGACTCGACCGACTCCAGGCGTATACGCCATTGCCAGATCGTCTTGACTTTTGAGCGGAATTCTGCTGTTTACAGTAATTTTGCCACCACGATGCAAATTAAAAGTGCGATCGTAAACGCTCATCAACTTGACATCTGCCAATTCTTTCACTGCCTGGACGATCGTTTCGGCATGTTCTGTACTAGAAGCATCAACAGTCACATCGCGAGTCGTGAGTTGGCGAGTTTGGGCGATTAAATCGATTTGACCCAAATTACCACCACTGTTGGCGATCGCTTGAGTCACAGCTGCCAGCATTCCCGCTCGATTGGGAATTTGCAAGCGTAAAGTCAGACTATAACTTGAGTTCGGCGTGAGAATTACCATAGATGGATGTGAGGGATCGGGATAGAGAATCGAGGGAACCGGGAGAGTAGAGGAGCGCAAAGAGTCATTAACAATTACCCATTACCAATTACCCATTACCAATTACCCAGTACTAATAAACAAACTGTAACGATTTTGAAATATAGAGCGTATAAGTGAAAATTTTGTGAATAGGTAAAAAATTATCCATCGCCGCAAACCCTCAGAACTGTCACCAAATCTACCAAGTGAGATCGAATCTTCCTTTATGCTGGCGGAAATACTGTTGTCAGTTGTCAGTTATCAGTGAAGAATGGGGTGTGGGGTGTAGTGGATTGTTAACTGGTCACTGGTCACTGGTCACTGGTCACTGGTCACTGCTCAATCGCTCCCGCATCATGAAAATTCTGCTTGTAGAAGATGATGAAACTATAGTTCAACTGCTCCAGCCAACGCTTGCCAGTCAACGTTATTTGGTGGAGCTAGCGACTGATGGTCAAGCAGGATGGGAACTGGTAGACAGTTTCGAGTACGATCTGATTTTATTGGATGTGATGCTGCCTAAGCTAGATGGAATTAATTTTTGTAAAAAGCTAAGGGCAAAAGGCGATCGCACTCCGGTTTTGTTACTGACAGCTCAAGATTCCAGTACTGACAAAGTTAGGGGATTAGATGCTGGTGCGGATGACTACGCGCTCAAACCGTTTGACATAGAGGAACTATTAGCTCGCATTCGTGCTTTATTACGGCGTAGCAGTGCCACACCATCTCCGGTGCTAGAGTGGGGTTTCTTACGGCTCGATCCTAGTAGCTGCGAAGTCACCTATGACGGTAAACTCTTGCATCTGACGGCAAAAGAGTACGGCATTTTAGAATTACTACTACGTAACACCCATCGCATCTTTAGCCAAAGTGCGCTACTCGATCGCGTGTGGTCGTTTGACGAACCCCCTACGGAAAATACTGTTAGAGCGCATATCAAAAGTTTAAGACAGAAAATTAAAAAAGCCGGAGCGCCAGACCCGATTGAGACAGTTTATGGATTGGGATATCGGTTGAAGGCGGAAGAACGGGAGTCGGGAGTCGTAGAGGCGGGTTTATCAAAAGATTCACGGCTTACATC
>NZ_PYCI01000166.1:0-13658 GCF_003015105.1 Chroococcidiopsis sp. CCALA 051
CAAAAAGGAAAGAGCGTCAACAACAAGAACAACGCCAGCGACTAGAAACGAAAGCTAAACTCCAACAGCAGAGCGAAGAGATTTTGCAGCAGTTGAGTGTCAAACCCGTACAAAGTCTCGTGAAAGCCATCCAAATGATGGGGCTAAATCTGGACATCCTGCCGGAAGAATCTATTAGTGCAGTGCAAGGAAGCTTGTACGCAGCGATCGCTCAAGCGCGAGAGCGCTGGTGGGTGCGCGGTCACGCGAGTTGCGTCAGGGCAGTTGCCTTCAGTCCCCTCGATCCCAACGACCCTGATGGTGAGAAGATGTCGATCGCCACAGGTAGCCACGACCGCACTGTTCGCCTGTGGGATCGTCACGGTCAGCCAATTGGCAATCCTTTCATTGGTCACAATGACTTAATTACTGCTGTTACCTTCAGCCCCGATGGTGAGATTGTTGCAAGTGGTAGCCGCGATTGCACCATACGTTTGTGGGATCGCAAGGGTAACCAGATTAGTCAACCTTTTGTCGGTCATCGAGATTCAGTGACTTCCGTTGCTTTCAGCCCTAATGGGAAAATGCTTGTCAGTGGCAGCGATGACGGTACGCTGCGTCTTTGGAACCGCAAGGGCGAACAGATTGGTAAAGAGATTGTGGGACATGAATCTTTTGTGAGTGCAGTAGCATTTAGCCCCAATGGTAAAATGTTGTTAAGTGGTGGTGGCGATCGCGCTGTGTGTCTTTGGAATCTTGACGGCGATCGAATAGGTGAATCTGTCTCTCGTCATAACGACTTTGTTACAGGTGTTGCCTTTAGTTCAAATGGTGAGATTTTTGCTAGTAGCAGCTGTGACAAGACCGTGCGTTTGTGGAACCTCAAAGGCGAATCTATCGGTCAGCCGATCGGTCACGAGAAATATGTCACCGCAGTTACCTTCAGTCCAGACGGTCAAACATTGGCGACTAGTAGCGGCGATTGGAAGTTGCATTTATGGGAATTAGACGGCACGCCGATTGAGAATGAGTTGGTGGGACATACAGATGTAGTTACATCCCTCGCCTTTAGCCCTGACGGTAGGCTGCTTGCGAGCGGTAGTGGAGATTGTACCTTGCGCCTGTGGGAGCGGTATGGCAGCCAGATCGCTACGCCGATTCAGGGTCATGCATCTGCTGCCATAGATAGACTGATCAGCCTTTCGCCGTACGCGATCGTCAGTAGTGCCGACAAAACGTTGCAACTCTGGGATATAAAACAGGGTAAACAGATAGGCGATTCATGGGTAGGGCATGATGACTATATTTACGCCCTTGCTCTTAGTCCCGATGGCAAAACCATCGCCAGTGGTAGCGGAGATGGTACTCTAATTTTGTGGGACTGCCAGGGCAAACAGCGATCGGAGCCTTTGCGAGGGCATCACGCAGAAGTGACTGATGTGGCATTTTGTCCTGATGGTAAGTTCATTGTGAGTGCGAGCAGCGATACGACACTGCTATTGTGGAACCTGGACGATAAACAACAATCAGCACCTTTTTGCGCTCATGACGGACAAGTCAATGCGATCGCCATTAGTGGCAGTGGGGAAAACATTTACATTGTCAGTGGGGGGAATGATGGGTATCTCGTGCTGTGGGATAGGCACGGCAATCCACGAAATAAATTTTCTGGTGATGATGGACCGATAAAAGCCATAGCTTTTAGCCCCGATGGTCAGTTCGTAATGAGTGGTGCTGCTAACGGCATATTGCGACGGTGGAATTTAGAAGGTAAGCAGCAGGGCGATCCGTTCGTCGGACACCAAAACGCAGTGACTAGAATCATCTGTCTAGATAGCAATACGGTATTGAGTGCCAGTATGGATGGCACTCTCCGACTGTGGAGCCTTGAAGGAGCGGCGTTAGGAGAACCATTGCGGGGACATAAGGGTGCTGTTTCAGCAGCAAGTTTGAGTTCTGATGGGGAAACGATCGTGAGTGGAGGAGTTGACGGCACTATCAGGACTTGGCTCGGTGGCAACTGGCGCACCTGGCTGAAAGTGGCTTGCAACGGACTACGCAATCATCCAGTTTTCAATCCGCCTACCTCTGAGTTAGCCAGCAAAGCCTTGCAGTCATGCCAGCATCATGTTTCAAACGGTAGTGAGTCACCAACTTATGACAAACCTCATAAAAGATACAACTAGACGATAGTTTTACAATTGCCTACATTTGCAACCATATTTCTACTATTGAGCTATATAATAGTAGTGCAAGAAAAACTTTGAATAGATTCAATTAATTGCGTTCTTTACTTACTAAAGAAAAAGTTTAATTAGAATTGTTACCTAATAATAATTATCATTGCTGAGTTCGCGCTCTATCAGGCTTAAGGTTAAGAAAAATTGATTAAGCCATGACAATACTATTAAGTTTAATGTAAGAGGTGTATATGAAGACTCCTGATTTCTCAAATGTCAAATTTTTTAAGTCTTCTTACAGTGCCGATGCTAGTACTTGCGTTGAGGTGAGCTTTAAGGACGGTTGCATTGCTGTTCGAGATTCAAAGAATCCAGAACAAGGTTTATTAGTTTTCAACAAGTCTGAATGGGAGGCTTTTATCAAGGGGGTCAAAAGCTGTGAGTTTGACCTCAGCTAATTAGGAGAACAACAGGTGGTAGTTCAAATGCCATAAAACTCAATCTTCAATCGTGCTGTCACCTGGTGTTTTTTGTTGGATGAGATGTGAAATGAACATCGGCGTTAAACTCCGCTCATTTTATCCCTTGAAGCAATTAAATACAAAGATAATTAAAATATGAATACTTCAAATAATTTACAATGTTCAAAACAACAAAATAACCCAGAAAACAATGAAAAAGAACAATTATTACAACACGCTGCTATCGATTCAAGGAAAGATGGTTATGGCGAAAATTTCCAAGACCATCTTTTAGAAGAATACAAAATATACGTAGAAATGATGGATAGAACTAGTGCCAGGAGAGTTCAAACCAATACTTTTTATCTGACGTTATTGTCAGCAATACTAGCATTGGTTACTACCTTTATTGATAAAGCTTTCTTTCCTATTAACCAATTATTTTTACTTTCATTGCTAGCGATTTTGGGACTATCTTTATGTTTTGTATGGATGGTAAACATTAACTCTTATAAAGAACTTAACTCGCTTAAATTCAAAGTTATTAATGAAATGGAGAAGCATTTGCCATATCCTTGTTATATGAGGGAGTGGGAAATTTTAAAAGAAGATACGAAAAAGCATAGAAAACATAGGCGCTTAACTCAAGTAGAAAAGTACGTACCATTTATTTTGGCTATCCCATATTTCTTGTTGTTTTTTTACTCTACAATTAAAATATTTACTAAATATTTTACAAATGTTTAGAGCGGATTTCCCTCAAAAACTTGATTCATGGCTAAAAAATATTTTGTTTATAAAGAGTTCGAGCAAAATAAATTTTGATTCCATGAAACATGCAGATCTACTCAAACCAAAAGGATTTGAAGAAGTCGAACATACTGCCGATCGGACTTATCGGATTTGGGGTCAAAGTTTAGCAGAATTGTTTGTGCAGGCAGCAAAAAGACTTTACTATCTTGTCGGAATGCAGCTAGCAGCAGCGCCACAAGTTATCCGAGAGATTAGTCTACAAGGTGTGGACAATGAAAGTTTACTAGTTGCCTGGTTGAACGAACTGCTCTACCTACATGAGAGTGAAAATCTAGGGTACGAGCAAATCAAAATTTTACAGCTTGATGGGAAAACTTTACATGCTAAAGTGACTGGCTCCCATGCTCGGCAGTGGCTCAAAGATCTTAAAGCAGCAACTTACCATAACTTAGCAATTCATTCAACAGAAACAGGTTTTGAAGCGACACTAGTATTAGACGTTTGACATCAAGGTTTCTGAGATCGACTGCCAGATGCGGCAGAGTTACTGGTAAGCCTGCAAAGGCAGAGATAAAATCCCTGGATGCCGCAACGAGGAGGGGATTATGGTTAACAAGCAAGATTTTCACCGGATTAATTACATTTGGGAAATCCCCACATCTTTCCATCCAGCCATGAAAGTTCCGGTCTGGGTCTTTGCGGATGAGGAAATCCTGGAAGATGCTTTAGGAGATTTGTCCATTACTCAGGCTATCAATGTTGCCCAACTTTCTGGTCTTGTAGGTCATGTTGCCATTATGCCCGACGTACACCAGGGATATGGGATGCCGATTGGTGGTGTGATGGTATTGCGAGTACCTGATGGGATTATCTCCCCTGGAACTGTGGGTTATGACATCAATTGTGGCGTGAGGGTCTTGGCTTCTGAAATTGATTATGAAACCGCAAAGCCTTTTATAGGCGAGCTAGCAAATACTCTCTATCGCAACTGCCCCAGTGGTGTGGGTGAAAAAGGCAGCATACCTTTGTCGATGGAGGAACTAGACGCACTCTGCCGTATGGGTTCTCGCTGGGCGTTGGAACGCGGATATGCCACAGCAGAAGACCTAGCTCGCACGGAGGAGTTTGGTTGTCTAGAGGGCGCTCAGCCGGAAAATGTGAGCCAGCGGGCTAAGGAACGAGGAAAAGGGCAGTTGGGTACTCTGGGTGCAGGCAACCATTTCTTAGAAGTCGATGCGATCGAGGAAGTTTTTGACCGCGAAGCCGCCCAGGTAATGGGATTGAGACAAAGTTGCCTGGCAGTCCAAATTCACTGCGGTTCTCGCGGCTTCGGTCATCAGATTTGTACCGATTACGTCCAAGATTTTCAGTTCGCAGTTATTCGCTATGGCATCCATATACCCAACCGAGAATTATACCCAACCGAGAATTGGTTTGCGTCCCGCTTGATTCTCCAGAGGGACAAGCTTACCTAGGGGCAATGAAAGCAGCGGCAAACTACGCCTTTACCAATCGTCAAACTCTAGCTCACCACGCTCGCCGGAGTTTTCAACAGGTGTTTGGCACTTCAAGAGGAGAAAGCCACCTGAGTCAGGTTTACGACATTGCCCACAATATAGCTAAAATTGAAACCCATCGAATTGAAGGTAAGAAGATCGAAGTCTGCGTTCATCGCAAGGGAGCAACGCGAGCCTTTGGACTAGGGTTTGCCGGATTACCACCGGAGTATCGTTCTTTGGGTCAACCCGTCTTAGTGCCTGGTTCAATGGGAACCGAGAGTTGGATTCTGTTGGGAACGGCAGCAAACGAGGAACTTTCCTTCGGCTCGACTTGCCACGGGGCAGGACGAGTCATGAGTCGCACGAAGACGAAGGACTCCGTACGGGGCGATCGCTTGCGGCAGGAATTAGAAAAAGAGGGCATCAGCGTCCGCGCTGGTTCGATGTCAGGGTTAGCTGAGGAAGCCCCTCAAGCTTATCAAGATGTCGATCGAGTCGTTGCCACTGTCAGCCAAGCTGGCATTGCTCGTAAAGTCGCTCGTCTGCGACCTGTTGCCGTCATCAAAGGTTGATTAGCCCACAGATTCTTGCTCTTCTAGGCGATCGCGCCCGCGCTCTTCCCGAAACAAGCGTATTGCATATGCTCCAGCTGGGATTGCTTGTAACTCCTGGCTGACTGCCGCCATTTGGTTGGGTAACTCGCGTAACCCAGGCAACCTGACACTATACTCAGGAGTCGCCAGGATCGGAGCCGCAAAACAAGCAAAGGAGAGATCGGCGGCGGAAAAGCGATCTTCAACTAAGTAGCGCCGTCCATCAGCTAGCCGATTGTTGACCATCTCGAATATGCTCTTAATTGTGTCAAGGGAACTGGCGGCTGATTCTGCCGTAATGTTGTAAATCCGTCGGGCAATAGAGCGAGCAATTGGAAAGACTATAGGAAACAATGCTCGTTCGACAGGCGGTGTTCCCTCGCCCCACAACCTTTGCATTAACTGCCAATTGTCGAACACGTAAAAGTATCCCCAACAGCGGATGCTGGGACCTAGCTGTGTATCGAACAAATCTGCAAGTTGCTCTACCTCGTAACGCAGTTGCGGATCGGTGGGATAAAGCTTAGCTTCTACTGAGGCGATGCGATCGAGATAATGCAATATTTCAGTCGAATCGGTAAAAGTACCCGCCTCGGTTATCAGAACGGGAACGGAACTACCACCAGCTTGACTGGTAGCTAGTCGGTGCATCGGGGGCACGTGACGCTCTTCAATATAGGGAATATTGAGTCGCTCCAATGCCCATCTTGCTTTTTCGCAGTAATGGCTGACTGGGATAGTGATAAGGCGGAAAGCTGGTTTTTGTCGATGCTTCTGCATAGGTACGATCTAATTAGCGACGTTTTCTAGAATCTGTCAAGCGCGAGCTGTATACCTTGAGATTTCTTACCAGATGTCAGGGTCGGGTCTTTTTTGAAGAGAAATTTAAGTTTTGCAGATTTAATGCTCTAGTTTTGTGTGCTAGCGATTGACAACTATCCGCTCTAATTTGATGATGCTACTAGAGAGCCTTAGAGGTGGGTATCGCTCGGCAGACATAGCAGTTTTTAGATAGCGATCGAAAATTGCTCGATCGCTCTCCCCAGCCAGAATCACCACCAACTCAAATCTTCCTCTGTCTGGTATGTAGGCAGATTGCTCCCACGTGCGATCGTGACTAATGATGATTTCTCCTTGAGGATACCAATCTTGAGATTGATAAGGACGAAGGAACAACCACAGAGATTTACCTTGTAGATTCCCAGAGATTTTGCCTTCAACAACTATTTCTTGGGCAACGCGATCGCCGTTTTTAGGCTTTGTTATAAAGGCTTCAGAAGCTTTTCTGTAAGCAAACAATTCTTTCTCTAAAACTTCTACTCGCCCTTTTAATAATTTATTCTCTGTTTCTAGTTGTTCTTTTCTCTCCTTGAGAAGAGTTACTTGACCAGTAGTTTCTAAAATAGCTCTATAAGCACCAAAACCAGTGACAAACCCTAGTACCAACATTCCACCCATCGACCAAATTATATTTTTCTTTAATAAATCTTCTATGCTCGTTCCCTGTGGCTGACTACTTGCCTTTTCTTGAGATCTATTTTCAGTATTCATAACTATATTTCTCCCCCAAATCTCGTCGACTTGATAAGATAAAAATTTTGCCTTAATATTAATCGGCAACATCTGCTCATAACTTAAGTCTGCTCAAGTTGACTAGAAGCTAATTGCATTTGGATTTATCCAAACTTAAACTATCAGTTTGCGAGATTGGAATTCTAGGTAGCTACCGTGACAAAATTTGATAAGAATTGTATTTGCAAATAGTTGAGTGGCGATCGCTTTTACTATCAATTTACTGCAACCAGAATGAGCTTTAGTAAAAATTAGCAAAATGTTACTGCCAAAAGCTTTTGACCGTGCCGGTAAATTTGCATTATGGTGTCTTAAAGTTATTGGTATCGCCGTTGGCGGAAAATGGCTTTTCGCAGTTCCTCTGCTGCCAGCACCAGCGGCGGACAGACTAGCAAGAGCAACCACTGCCAACCACTTAAAGGCGCTGTGGTAAAAACGTTGCTCAGCGGCGGGAAATAGATGAAGGCGAACAAAGCCGCACATTCAACTCCAATACCGAGCCAGAGCAGCCGGTTATTCGTCCAAGACAATTGAAAAGCCGACACCCACTCAGAACGGCAGGCAAACAGATTGCCGATTTGACAGGCGACGATCGCTGCCAGCGTCATACTGGTTGCTTGATGGTAAATGGCTCTCACCTCTGGTTCGGCGGAGTGGCTCAAAATCGCCCCAGTGACTTGCTGGAGATCTGCTAACGAGTAACCATAACTCCACCAGACGATCGAGAATCCCAGCATGGATAAAATCGCTTCCAAGACACCAAGAAATCCGTATGCCCTTACTAACAAGGGAAAATTGAGCAGGAACTGATGCTTGGCGCGAGGCGGACGGTTCATAATTCCAGTTTCTGGAGATTCAGCACCCAATGCCAGCGCCGGAACCATGTCCGTCCCCAGATCCACTGCCAGAATTTGCAAAATCGTCAAGGCTGGCGGGATTTTGAAGGCAACCATCGCCAGAAATGGCACGATTTCCGGCACGTTGGATGCCAGAATATAAGTCATAAACTTGCGAATGTTCTGGTAGATCGCTCGTCCCTGCTCAACGGCGCTGACAATTGTGGCAAAGTTATCATCAGTCAGAACGATATCGGCTGCTTCCCTTGCCACGTCCGTACCGCTCATTCCCATCGCAATGCCAATGTTAGCTGCTCGCAAGGCAGGAGCATCATTCACGCCATCGCCTGTCACGGCGACGATTTCACCTGAGTCTTTGTAAGCCTGCACCAACCGTAATTTGTGTTCGGGAGACATGCGAGCAAACACCAAGTTAGAGCGATATTTCAACATTTGCCGCAGTTGAGCATCGGAAAGATGCCCCATACCTTCCCCTGTCACCACCCGCACCCCCTCGTTTCCTAAACCAATGTTTCGCGCGATCGCTTCAGCTGTCAGTCCGTAATCTCCCGTCACCATCGTCACTTTAATCCCTGCTGTATGGCAGGAGGCGATCGCCTCTTTTACTTCAGGACGGGGCGGATCGAACATTGCCACCAAGCCAATAAAAATTAAGTTTTGCTCTAGTTCCTGCGATCGCAGCTCTAACAACTGTTTGTCACCCTGACGAGCGGCAACCCCCAACACCCGAAATCCCTGTCGTGCTAATTCATCATTGGCTGCGATCGCCTCATCCCAATCTGCCTGAGTCAGGTCTCGAACCGTTCCGTCCTGTAATATAGCCTGACAGTGACGCAACACTTCTAATGGCGCTCCCTTGGTAAAGCCGAGACAAGGAAATTCGCTTGCCCACAACTGGGATGACTGCCAATCTAACACCACTGTCATCATCCGCCGCCGCGAATCAAACGGTACTTCTCGCAAGCGAGGAAACTGGCGTTGCAGTTGTTCCAAGTTTAATCCTGCTTTCGCCGCCGCCACCAACAGCGCCGCTTCTGTCGGATCGCCAATTTCCTGCCACCGACTAGGTGCAGTTAGATGAATCAAGCGAGCATTGGAACACAAAGCAGCCCCTGTTAATAACAGATCCACCTGCCAAGGGGCGGCAAGAGCGGATGGAATCAGAACTTTACCCGTTGTCGGGTCGTAACCTGCTCCTGTAACTTCGATCGCCTGCCTGCTGCGAGCTGCATTTAAACTTTCCCCTGCTCCTGGTCTTCTAGTCTCCTCTGCTTTTCCTGCTCTCTGCTGCGAGGACACCCATAAATAACGCACCGTCATTTCATTTTTCGTCAAAGTTCCGGTTTTATCCGTGCAGATGACTGTGGTTGCACTGAGAGTTTCCACCGCAGAGAGGCGGCGTACCAGAGCGTTGCGGCGTGCCATCCGCTGGACTCCCATCGCCAATGCTAGCGTCACCGTCGGCAGCAGTCCTTCGGGTACGTTAGCAACAATGATACCGATCGCGAAAATGAAACTTTCCGTAATGTCCATGCCAATCAGCAAATAGCTGAGTAGGAAGACTGTGATGCCCATAAGTAAGGCGATCGCCGTAATAATCCGTACGATCCGAGCCACCTGCACTTCTAAAGTACTGGGTTCTCGCTTCACCATTGTGGTGAGGTGCGCGACTTGCCCGAACTCCGTCTGAGCGCCTGTAGCATAGACTACAGCCACAGCTCGTCCCGATGCAACGCTGGAGCCTGCCAAGACCAAATTGGCGATTTCAGCTGGATTCACCCGTTCCTGTAACGGCTGTTCCCCAGGTTGCAGCAGCGTTTTGCCTCCTCGCAGTGGTACGACTTGGCGGGGACGCACGGGATAGCGATCGCGGGCAACGGGCAGCGATTCTCCCGTAAGTACTGAGACATCGACGTAAAGATTCTCGGCAGTAACCAAACGCGCATCGGCAGAAATGCGATCGCCTTCTTCCAGTTGCACGACATCGCCCCGTACCAATTCCCGCGCTGGGATCTGCTTCAAGTCCCCATCGCGGTATACCTTAACTTGCACTGGCAACACTTTTTTTAATGCTGCTAGCGCCCTTTCCGCCTGGTATTCCTGCCAAAAACTAAAGACAGCGTTAATCCAAATCACAGCCCAGATTGCCCAACCTAGTTGGGGCGTGCGGGATACGAATGCTAAAATTCCTGCTACCCATAACAGCAGTGCCATAAAATGGGTGAGCTGATCTGTAAAGCGGAGCCACAACGGGCGATGGGCTGGTTCTGGTAGCTCGTTCGCGCCATCTTGCTGCAACCGTCGTACTGCCTCATATTCAGGTAAACCAGCGGTAGTGGTTCCCAGTGACTCATAGACGGCTTCAATCGGCAATGCCCAAACTGGTTGATGGAACGATACCATACTGTCCAGACCTCATGCTGCATTCGATTGCATAACATTCTCGCATGTGTCTGGTGTTGCCCTGCCGACTGCCAGGAATTTGTCAGGAAAAGCGATCGCTGTCGCATTTTGTTTGGTTAGCGATCGCTCTACCTATAAGATGAGTAAACTGCGCCTTTTTTGGAAGATGATTAACTAAGTGCGATCGCATATATTTCTAAAAAGATATAGAGCGGCGTTAGCAACGTCTTACGGAGCGATCGTGCTTGGAAATATTTTTATACAGAAAACAAGCTAAAACTTTTAACTTCTACTCTTGTTTAGAATTGTCGTGCAGAGGAACTCTGCAAGTAGTAAAGATATGCTGAAATTTCCAGCATACTTACTAACATACCTGTTAGAAGTGATGAGATGAAAAAAGTCAGTCTAAATAGTTATGCTTTTAAAAAATTGGTGGGGGTATGACCTGAAAGCAATCTGTGGGAAGCGATCGCAAAAGATCCTCAGAGCAAGAAATGCCGCTCCGTACGGTTATCCCTACCCTTAAGTAGTATATATGTACGCATCAGAAGCTATAATTCTAGAGATACCATATTTAGTGTTAATAAGCTAGCAAAACACCATATTTGGTGTAATTTTCTGAATTCCAATACCTTCCAAGAAAAATGGCTAGAAGCGTCAACGAAGCTTTCGATGTTTTTTGACCGACTATGTCAACCTAGATTCAGAGCAAACTAAGTTAGCTAGAAATAGTCGGGATTGGCTTCTATCGCAAATCCATGCGTTTCCTGACAAAGATAATAAATTTTCAAGGTTGTACTCAGAAAAAGATATATTTTTTGGTTCGTTTCCCAGACGTACCAAAAAGAGAGAGCTTGATGATATTGATATGATGATTGCTTTGAGTGCTGAAGAAGCTGTCTATAACGAATTCACAGATAGGATTGAGATTTATGTATCTGATTCCACTTATAGACTGAAATCACTTTGCTATTATAACACAAATATTCTTAGTTCACGGAAAGTCATCAATAAATTTATCAGCCTGCTTAATATAATTCCACAATATGAGAAAGCTGAAATCAAGCGCAACATGGAAGCTGCTACTCTCAAGTTGAGAAGTTATTTTTGGACTTTCGATCTCGTGCCTTGCTTTTTTACACAAAAGGACTGGTTCAATAGCTAGAATCATATAGCTTGCAAACTCAAATTTATGAAAATCGTCGTCGCAGTCCATTAATTTTTAATTGGCTTTATTCTCGATTGAGATGTGAGGACGAGGAACAAATGAATAAAGGTGCTGAATCCCTTGTTCAAGAATTGTCTCAAAATCCTTAGCAATATGCTGTGAGGACGAAGCATAACAAATCGATGAAGCGAACGGGCGAGAGATCTTGGTGAGGATACAAATGTTATCTGTCGCCACTTATCTCGCTCGTTGCCGACTGTCAATAAACCTTGCGGCTTGTTGAATAACTTGTTCGTTGCGAAGAATGCGTTGGTATTCTAACCCTGATGTGACAATCAGATGAATGCCATGTTTATACGTTAGCGAAGCTTAACTGTAGTTATCGCCCGATTCTCTTCAAAGCCTACTTTCCGATCGCCGCGATCGTGCTGGAGTTGGAGGGCGATCGCACTTTGTCACCCCGATCTCGTACTAAGTCCAAGAAAACTACCGCTCGCCTGGAATTTGTTAGGAAAAGCGATCGCTGTCGCATTTCGTTAAACTAGCGACTACTTGTAAGATGAGATCGGAAATGCCAAAAGCAGGGCAGAAATGTTACTTCAAATCGGCTATGAATTGCTCTGGGATGTACCCTCACCTGCACCCGCGATCGTCAAGCTTTATTTACACCCCTCACAGCTACCGCGCCTGAAACAGCCCGAATGCGTCACAGTTGAGCCGGAAATTCCGATTGAAGAATTTATTGATGAGTTTGGTAATCGTGCTGGTCGCCTGATTTTACCAACGGGACGAGTGCGGTTGTGGAATCACGCCATTGTCGAAGATAACAATCGACCAGAGCCAGTTAATCCCAATGCTCGGCAACATGCTGTGGAAGATTTACCGCTAAGGACAGTACCATACTTGCTGAGCAGCCGCTACTGTGAAGTCGATTTGCTGTCGGAAATAGCATGGCAACTCTTCGGTCAAACCCCGCCAGGATGGGCGCGAGTCCAAGCTGTTTGCGATTGGGTGCATGAAAATGTGCGCTTTGGCTACGAGTATGCCCGTCCTACCAAAACAGCCTATGACGTGTATACCGAGCGCACCGGAGTCTGTCGAGATTTTATGCATTTAGCTGTGACCTTTTGCCGTTGTTTGCATATTCCAGCGCGTTGTGCGGCGGGATACCTCGGCGACATCGGCGTTCCCCCTTGTCCCCTGCCAATGGATTTTAGTGCGTGGTTCGAGGTGTACTTAGACGATCGATGGTATGCGTTTGATGCTCGTCACAATATCCCCAGAGTTGGACGTATTTTGATGGCAAGAGGACGCGATGCTGTGGATATTGCATTTGCAACTTCCTTCGGTTTACTCAATTTAGTAAAATTCACAGTCTGGATCGATAAAGTGATTGAGGATATCGCGATCGGTTAAAACACTTGCATCCATTCAAAGGCAAGGATATTCAAGAAAATACCGTTGAAAAATACAACGACCATCAAAGCGATCTGATACCACTCAATTGGTTTCACTGTCAGGTCGAGTGCCGCATGTAAGAAATTGAGCGCAGTGTAAAGTGCTGTTAAACCAAAGTGGATGATTCTGTAGGGCTGCCAGTTAATCAATGCAGTTGCCGCGATCGCGAGCATGGGGATGGCATAAAAGCCCAGCATTAACCAAGGATGGGTCACAGGCATTTTTCCTTTAGCACCAGGCATGGCAACACTTTGACCGTACAACATTGGCATCATTGCCAGTTGGCTGTGAAAGACCATCCCAAATAGAAAGACTGCCCAAAGGGCGACGATCTTGGCTTGAATACTTAGATCGATCATAGATGACCTCTTCAATCTAAATCTGTCAGCAGCGAACGCACTCGAACAAAATTTTGACGCAGTGTAATTTCCCCAGTTTTGTTGACAAGCGTGCAGACATATGCTCTTTGAATTGTTTTTTTAACAGTCAAAAATGACTAAATGATTTGCTGAATCTTCTTGAAGAAATTACGATTTTTACAGTCGAAGTATATGCAACAATCTTTTGCAAATCCTCAAGCAATTTCTAATTATCAGGCGTTGTTTACTAGCATTTAATTAATCGAAGCGATCTGCAATTTTTCCCTCTAAATTAATTCTATAGCGAGTCTAAGCGAATTGTGAAAAAGCATCGTAGTTTTTAAAATTCGGAAGATTAAAGAGTTTTAGATCTACA
>NZ_PYCI01000167.1:0-13653 GCF_003015105.1 Chroococcidiopsis sp. CCALA 051
CCCTTGTCCCTCCCTGTTCTCTGCTCCCTGCTCCCTACTCCCTGCTCCCTTATCCGTTTGACAACCCATCCCACAATCCAGAGTAAATAGGCTCCTAATAAGAAACCTAAGCCGTTCCATTTAATTGCAGCGGATGCACCGAAACCTATTCCAGCTAGGGTAAGCCACAAGTAGCGCTTTTTTTTAGGTGCTTTCAATGCTATTAACAAAAACCAATGCCCGAGTAGCCCTAAGATGACTAAATATATATTGTTCAAGGCGTAGCGAGATTCGACGAGAAATAACCCATCGGCGGCGGCGAAGATGGCTGCAATTACAGCATAACTGCGGCGATCGCTCAACTGATAGGCAATTCCCCCCACAACTAGCGGCACAAACGAGCCTGTTAAGGCATTCAGCCAGCGATAACTCCAAGGAGAATGCAAAGAACCCGTCAGTCCGTTCACTATGTCTCGGTCGATCGGCATGTGTCCGCCCAACCACATTGCGATCGCAATGATATATTGACTCAGAGGTGGATGGGCGTTAAAAAATTGTGTTTGCGTCAGATAGTTGTTCGCAAATTTTGCATAATACACTTCATCAAAGACTAGTGTATTGAATCGACTCAATTGCCAAAACCGCAAGCCAGCGCTGAATGCAAACACTGCAACCATAGCGATCGCCAACCAGGGAAACCGACGCGGAAACTTTCTAGTAGAGGGCATATGATGTCACTCAACTCAAAAGAGTTAGCACATGCTAAAATCAGTCTTCTATCTTAACGACCTAACTGGGCAATGGAGCCACTCCCAAGGCGATTGTACTCACTTTTGCTAGTTTTTCACTTGATTCAGACTATTTAATGCAGCCCATCTTTTAGCTAGACATAAGCTAGACAAGTACTTTTGCCAGCAGTAGCGGTTATTAGTTTAAATATATTAATCAATAATGGATTGCTTCCGGTATGGCAAATCTAGTATAAATCTACATGAACTAAAAATATTGTTAATTTCAGTCTTCAACCTGTTCGCCCTCAAACACAAAAGCACGTAACCCCAAAACTGTTAGATGCTCTGTTTCCAGAAAAAATCTCTCGCTGGAGAAGACTAGACTATCTGTTGTTGTTAAAGCTCATTTGGGCTGAGAAACCCTCAAAATTCTGTCATGTTTCGTAGTGGTAAAGTTAGCCGTGAGGCAAAAGACATGGTAGAGAGATTGCAGCAGAGCGAAAAATAACGACTGCCGATCGAGTAGGTGACGTTCTTAACTTGACCTAATGTATTAAATTAGTATAAATTTTATAACGCCAAGTAAAATAGACGAAAAATTCAGTTTCTGAAGCAAACTAGAATGCGAAAACCAGTTTTAACCATTTTTTATCAGTTTAATCCCTGGTTTCCCAGCATAGGAGGCATTCAAACCGTCATTCGATACTTTATCAAATATGCTGCTAGCGAGTTTGATGTCAGAGTTGTAGGAACTTCAGACCGAGCTAATTTCTCTTCTAGAAAGTGGCAAGAAGCAGAGCTGGAGGGAAGGGCGATCCAGTTTTTCCCCTTGCTGACCGTGGAGAATGATGATGTAAGGGGTTTGCTGCCGACCACGGTGAAATATACCGTAGCGTTATTGCAGCATGACTTCGCTTCAGATTTCATGCACTTTCATCGAATCGAACCAACGCTAGCCTCGCTTAATTGGCAGGGAGATAAGACTCTTTTTATTCACAACGATATTCGCCAGCAAATGACTGCCAAGGATAATAAGAAGGCAATCTTATGGCGATATTTTCCGGCAGGCTATTTTGCGCTAGAAGGACTATTAATAAAGCAATTCGCCGAAATCTTATCGTGTAATACGGAATCAGTCAAGCTTTATCAACAACGTTATGCTAATCTAAGCGAACGAATTAAATACATCAAAAATCCGGTAGATAATGGAGTATTTTACCCGCTTTCTCCCGAGCAACGCGAGGAAGGAAGACGCGCCTTAGCAGCGCGGATGGGCAAATCGGCGGAGACTCGTTTTTTATTATTTGCCGGACGCTTGCACCCGCAAAAAGATCCCGTTTTGTTGGTGCGATCGCTGTTTGCCATGCAGCAGCCAAACGTACACCTCCTAATTGCAGGTGCGGGAGAACTAGCTGAGATAGTAAAAGCAGAGATTGCTCGATTAGATCTATCTCAGCAAGTGACTCTTTTAGGCGCGGTTCCACCAACCGAACTCGCAAAGCTACAACAAGTTTGTAGCGCCTTTGTATTAACGAGTGCTTACGAAGGCTTGCCGCTAGTAGCGTTAGAAGCATTAGCTTGCGGTACGCCAGTAGTCACTACAGATTGTGGAGAAACACCTAAATTACTGAGTTCAGGTAGCGGGATCGTTTGTCAAGAACGCACGCCGGAAGCGATCGCCTCTGCCATAAGTCAGATCCTTTCACGAGATAAAAATTATACAATCGAAGCTTGCGTGCGGGCTGCTGCACCATACGGGGTGCGTCAAATTGTCAGTGATGTGTATCAAAATATGTGGGTGCGCTGGGAACAGCGTCAGTTAGCATCTGGTGTGTCTACAAGTTATGTCTAGCTGGTCAACCTATGGATGAGGAAGTATGACAGGGATAAGATACGACCCGAATCAACTTGCCGCACCTGTGGCAAAAGAAGCGGTCTCCGATGCCAATCTAAAGACCGCTAGGCTCCCAAACACACGTAAATCTCAGGAGTCCACTCTTATACTAGCCAACAAAATTTGCCTCGCCCATAGTTTCTAAGGGAAAGCTCAAGATTCAACAATTGACTCATTGGAACGAGTAAGGACAAAAAAGATCGACAAATTGAATGCAACAAGCCAGCTAGTCTTCTAAGCCAATCTAGAGACGACTGGCTTTATACCCAAACACACGTAGATTTAACAGACACACTTTGCATGAGAATAGCCGTTATTGGTGCTAAAGGATTGCCCGCCAACCAGGGTGGTATCGAACATTACTGCCAGGAAATGTATCCCCGTATGGTGGAACGCAATCATTCCGTAGACCTGTTTGCCCGCTCCTCTTATCTAGGTTCTTCCTGGCTGGAACAGTATAAATACAAAGGGGTGAGAGTGATTTCCTTGCCCTGTTTGCAGCTAAGAGGAGCAGATGCCTTTTTCACTTCCCTGCTAGGGGCGATCGCGGCAAGCGGTAGTCAATACGACATCATTCATTTCCACGCTCTCGGACCCTCGGTATTTAGCTGGTTGCCAAAATTTGCCTCCACTGCCAAAGTCGTTGTCACCTGTCAGGGCTTAGATTGGCAGCGGGCAAAGTGGGGTAAAATCTCCAGCCGCATCTTACATGCAGGCGAACGAGCCGCAGCACGATTTGCAGATGGAATTGTCGTCGTCTCTGACGAACTGCGCACCTATTTCAAACAGACATATAATCGCGACACGGTTTACATCCCCAATGGACCTGCCAGATACGCTCCTACAGATGGTAGTTTTGCCTACGGTACTTCCTTAGGACTGACTCCAGGCAAATACATTACCTATGTCGGCAGACTCGTACCGGAAAAGCGTCCAGACTTGCTAATTCAAGCTTTTCAAAAGCTAAAGCCGCGTGACTGGAAACTCGTTCTTGTCGGCGGGACAAGCGATACTAATGCCTTTGCCAGCGAGTTATCAGAACTCGCTAATAACAACCCTAACATTGTCTTTACAGGAGAACTCCGGGGGCAAAAACTAGCAGAAATCGTGCGGGGGGCGGGATGTTTCACTCTCCCTTCCGATTTGGAAGGACTACCCCTAGCCATGCTAGAAGCCATGCAAGAAGGCGTACCAGTCGTCGCCAGCGATATTCCCGCCCACCAGCAATTAGTTGCTCAAGATCGGGGATTGCTGTTTGGGGCTGGCGACGTGGCAGATTGCACCCAAACATTAGAGCGAGCGATCGCCCATCCCGAAGCACTGGCTGCAATGGCAAATCGAGCGCAAAAATACGTTCAGCAGCACCATAACTGGGATGATATTACTACTGAAACTCTGAACGTTTACAAAACACTGAATCAGACAACAACAATCCGCCCCAGTGTTGCCAAGCAACTGGCTACTACCCCTCCCGTTCAAGCTTCAGAAAAAATAAGTCGCTAACCACGTTAACCAACAGGCTGATAGATGAAGGTGTTGTGATGGAACAGAAATACGCGCTTTTACCGACAATTTTTTATCGGCGGCGCTTGCCCGCTTTAGCCACCTTCATCTCAGTGATGCTTGGTGCGCTGGTCTATCTTATATTTGCCCCCAGGACTTACGAAGCAGAAGCGCGACTGATGCTTGATGGCAAACAATTGAGCCTAGCTGGAGAAACAGGACGCGATTTGACTCAAGAATCAGCCCGACTGGACTCCAACCCAGTCGCAACCCAAGCGGAACTCGCCCTTTCCCAAAAGGTTTTACGTCAAGCAATTTACGAAGCGTATACGGCAAATAATCGCAATAGTAACGCAGAACCACCAACGGTAGAAGAACTCAGAAAACAGTTAAAAGTTAAAACCGTTCCTGCAACTAGCATTCTGGAAATTAAATACAGCAACAAAGACCCCTTAATCGCGGCTAAACTGCTCAATGCTTTAACAGAAGCCATGATTAACGAGGATACGGCAGTGATTCGGCGCGAGGCTGGCTCGGCACGGCAATTCTTAGCAGTAGAAGTTCCGAAAAAACGCGCCCAGCTTGCCCAGGTAGAAGCAACGCTATCGCAGTACAAGCAATCGCAGGGAATTGTCTCGATCGCCGACGACCAAGGACGGGACAACGCCCAGACGACGAGTATAGTCGAAAGTCTAGCCCAGATAGAAGAACAGGAACGCACTACGCTTGCCCAACTGCAAGAAGTTAAGGCACGCAATAGTTCCCTAGAACAGGTGACAGATAGCAGCACCTTAAAAAATACCTATGCCACCGTCCGCAGCGGGCAGAACGAGCAACTGCAAGCACTACGCACGCAATTAGTAGAGTTGGAGGCAAAAGTTGCTAGCGCTCAATCGAAATATAAAGCCGACAGCCCACCACTGCTGAATTTAATCGAAGAACGGGATGCAGCCCGCGCCCTCTATCAGCAAAAAATCGGTAGCGAAACAGGCAACCCAGCAGCTAGTACTTCCAACCCCGCTACTGACAAGTTAAGCCAAGATCTTGCCACGCAATTAATTACTGGAGAAGTTGAGGCTTCAGCATTAGAAGGTAGACTTGCAGCAATTCGTCGCGATCGCGCTACCCTTCAAGAACGCCTCAACCAACTGCCAATCCGCGAACAAGGTTTAGCCGCCTTGGTACGGCAACGCCAAGAAGCAGTCACCTCCTTAGAGTTTTTGCAGCGCAAGTTAGAAGAAGCACGGATTGCCGAAGCTCAAAAAGTCAGCAACCTGCGTCCGGTTGACCTTGCCGAGCCGCCCAGATTACCGACTTGGCCCAATCCCGCGATCGTTTTGGTACTTGCCACCGTCGCTGGAGGTACGCTAGCCCTCGGGACTGTGCTGTTACAAGAAGGACTCGACGGCACGCTACGCAACGCTACAGAAGCAAGCAGTCTAGTCGAAGTTCCCATCATGGGGGTGCTGCCTGTCATCTCACCAGAAGTCAGGGGCAAAGAATACGCTGATGCTTTGATGCAAGAGCCAGCGATTCTAGAATCCTATCGCAGCCTGCTGAGATCCTCAGAATTTGCTGCCAATGAGGATATTAAAGTTATCGTCGTCAGTAGCGCCCTTTCTGGTGAAGGCAAATCTTTAGTGTCTTCCTACCTTGCCGCAGTCGCCGCCACCCTATCGCGCCGCACCTTACTCATTGATGCCGACTTGCGTTGTCCGACACAACACAAACTATTTAAACTTGCTGCCAAGCCAGGTCTTGCAGAAGTGGCGCAGGGTAAGCTAGCTTTGGCAGAAGCCGTTCAAACTACGGGTATTGACAAATTAAAGGTTTTGTGTAGCGGTAGACCTCGCAGCCATCCTTCGGAATTATTTGAATCCAGGCAGATTCAGCAAGTTATCGCCGCTGCTGCGAGTCAATACGACCTGATCGTCATAGACACTCCCCCCGTGACGAGTTGCGTCGATGCCGTGAGCTTGTGCGGCAACGGCGAAAAACTACTCCTAGTTGCCCGTCCGAGCTTTACGCAAAGGGATATCTTCACACAAGCAGTAGCAGAACTCAGGGCGAAACGAGTCGAGATCTTGGGAGTTGCCGTCAATGGGATCGATCCTCAAATTGACAAGTACTACCGTTATGCGTTCCAAAGCTACAAGACTCTGACCAATGTTTCCTAGAACTAGCTGCTAAAACCAGGTGTTATGAACGTGAGAAATGAAATCAGAAGGTTAGCCACCAGCTACCTGCCTGCTTCACAGGTCTCTTTTTGGATCGGAGTGGCGGGTGTCTTGGTAGGGCTAGCTGCGGGCATCCTGGTAGCTGCTCAGCCTGTTTATCTATTTGCTGGGGCGATCGCTTTTGCGATTATTATCAACTTCTTTGCTGATTTTGAACGCACGGCGATCGCCCTGTTAATTCTTCGCAGTTCGCTGGATATCTTCTCGGCGCAGCAAATCCCGGCGTTATTTGCGCTAGGACTAGCGGCTTTAACATTACTTTACGTCGCCGCTGCGTTCTTAGAACGACGCACCATACAGACAGATTGGTTTTGGTGGTTTTTGTTAGCGTGGGTGATGCTGCAAGGTTTGTGGCCTGTACTGTGCATCTTGGGAGGCTTGGGACTGGATGCCTCGCCCTACCTAGCAGATAACGTCAGAGAGTGGACGCGCTTATTCTCGTGGGCAATGGTCTATCTATTAGTCATGCAAATGAAAGATAGAGTTGCGCCGCAAAAGATTATCGCGCTGCTATTTTTCTCGTTAATTCCGCCGATAATTGTCGGCATGTTGCAGAAATATGCTAATTTCTTGCTACCATCTATCCTGGCATTGAAAAAGCCAGCGATTGTTAGTCAGTTTGTGCCAGCGGAGGTGGTCTCAGGCACGCGGATCAACAGCACGTTTGCCCATCCGAATAATTTCGTACTTTATTTACTACTTTTTATTTGTTTGGCTTTCTGGCAACTGTTACGGGGAAGCAAACCACGCTGGATGTGGTTGATTCTCTTATTTTTAATGGCAAATCTCTACGTCGGTACTGGGGCAATTTTTGGTTTAGTCATGCTCATGACTGCTCTAGGAATTGCGATCGCCCCCAGGTTGAAATTTTATAATGCCCTTGGTGGCATCATGTTACTGCTGTTGGTTATAGTTCTATTTGCCAGTACGGATTACGGACGCAGCCGCCTGGATGGAATTTCCAATACTCCACTGCTGAACCCAGATATCGACGTTTCGCGGGCGATCGTCATGTCGTTTTCCGACTACAACAGTTTTAACTGGCGGATTGCCCAGTGGTATTATCTCTTACGCGCATGGCTGTACGAACCTTGGTTTGGCTACGGACTTGGTACTGGCGTTTACTTGAGTCCGTATAATTTAGTACCGCACAACGACTACATTCGCGCTTTAGTAGAAGGAGGTATTATCGGTTTAGTAACTTTTGTGGCACTCTTGGTCGCGCAAGCGATCCGCCTGCTCCAACTGCTGCGACAAGCTCCTAAAGGTAGCGATCGCTGGAATTTTTGCTGGAGTTTGTTAGCCCTACTGATTGCGACTTCCTTGGGGATGGCGACAGATAATGTTTGGAGCGGTACGGCTTTTTACTTTTACTGGTGGACTGTGATGGGCATAGCAGGCTGGAACTGGCAAGAGCGGCAGGATCGCAGTGCAGGCGATCGCGCCATGCTGTTGACAATGGAGACTGCTATCGAAGTGAAAAATTAATCCTCATTCCAAATGAATCCGTGAAAACACAATCTCCCATTTCCTTATCAACTGCTGACAGTACTCCTTCGTCCCTGCGTCTATCTGAGGAAACACAACAATTGTTGTGCTGTCCAGTTTGTGCCGCTCAATTAGAATTGGACGAGTCTCAGCTCAAATGTACGAACAGTCTGTGTCAGGCTTGTTTTCCGATTGTGAATGGCATCCCCATATTGATTGACGATGAGGCAAGCGTGTTTGCGATCGACGATTATCTCGATATAGACAATTCAACTCTCAAACCAAAACCTTTATGGGAAAGACAACTCATTAATTTAATTCCCAGCATTCATTTAAATCTTAAAGGCAAGCAAAACTATCAAAAATTTGTTGCCCTACTTCAGCAACGCCATTCCCGTCCAAAAGTTTTAGTTGTTGGTAGTAGCATCAGAGGTCAAGGAATGGAACCCCTGTATTCTGCTCCTGACTTAGAACTTGTAGAAACAGATGTTGCTTTTGGCGCGGATGTCTCAATTATCTGCGACGCTCACAGCCTACCTTTTGCAGACAATTCTTTCGATGGAGTTGTCATTCAAGCCGTCCTCGAACACGTCGTCGATCCTTATCAGTGCGTCGCAGAGGTGCATCGCGTTCTCAAACCAGAAGGAGTTGTTTATTCCGAGACTCCTTTCATGCAGCAAGTCCACTTGGGGAGATATGATTTTACTCGCTTTACCCACTTGGGACATCAGCGTTTATTTAGAAATTTCGCCGAAATCGCCAGCGGTTCAGTTTGCGGTACGGGAATGGCACTCGCTTGGAGCTATCAGTATTTTCTGTTGAGCTTTGTCAAGTCATCCGCTGCTAGAGCTTTAGTAAAGACAGTAGCAAGGCTAACTAGTTTTTGGTTGAAGTATTTCGACTACATATTAATTGACCGAGCCGGAACATATGATGCGGCATCTGGTTTCTATTTTCTCGGCACGAAAAGCGATCGCACTGTTTCAGATCGAGAATTGCTAGCTCAATATAAAGGCGCTCAAGCTAGCTCTTTTTAAAAGAGCTTTACCATACAATGGCATGTTTTCCTCGATCGCACTCTATCTTGAGACATTTCTAATTCCATTTATTTACTAATAACTGCATAGAAATATATCGATCGAAGAAGCGAGATGAAGACAAGTCAATTAATAACAGGCTCGTGCTTGTAACAAAACTCCCTCGTCTGTGAAGAGACTTTGTTCGATCGCTGCTTTGTGCCATGACGATTGAAGCGATCGGATTGAGTCAAAAAATAATTTCAATTGGCTATTATGTATTTCCGATATCTAGACGAACTGAAAAGAAATACTCTAGTTTAAGAAACATAATTTCCCAAGTTGAAATTTAAAATATGCCTAAAGTTTCAGTCATTATTCCAGCCTACAATTCCATCGCCTATTTACCAGCAACTCTGGACAGCGTGCTGAGACAGACGTTTACTGATTTTGAAGTATTAATTGTTGATGATGGGAGTTCCGATAACACTGCTGCATGGGGCAGTCAAATTCAAGATCGGCGCATCCAATTCATAACTCAAGCCAATCAAGGTACATGTGCCGCGCGCAATACAGGTATTGCTTTGGCGCAAGGAGAATATATAGCATTCCTCGATGCAGATGACTTATGGCATCCAACCAAGTTAGCTAAACAAGTCCGCTATTTGGACGAACATCCAGAAGTCGGCTTAGTGTATACTTGGACGGCATTGATCGATCCCGAAGGTAGACCTACGGGCAGAATCTTTGCTAGTCGCGATCGGGGTGACGTGTGGCAGCAACTCGTACAGCGCAATATTACGGAATCTGGCAGTTCGTTTATGATGCGCCGTTGCTGTTTTGAAACTGTAGGGGTATTCGACACGACCTTATCCCACGTTGGCGACTGGGATATGTGTTTGCGAATTGCAGCTCGCTATAAGTTCGGGGCGATCGAGGAACCTTTAGTGTACTATCGCCAGTACTCGAACAGCATGTCCAAAAACTGGCAGCGGGTGGAGAAATGTTTTTATACAGTGCTGGACAAAGCATTTCAATCTAAATTGCCAGAACTACAAGATTTAAAAGACCGTTGTTATGGCTTGGTAAACTTAACCCTTGCTTGGAAATGCCTGCAAACTCAAACCAAGGATTACAAACAAGCGATTCAATTTCGTACCACCGCGATCGCCTATTCCCCTCAACTGCGGTACTCTAAAGAGTACGTTCGCCTGAGTGTAGCAATTGCGATCGTGCGCTGGTGCGGTGCTGATGGCTACAATCGTCTCTTGGCAATATTTCATGCTCTGCGGCGGCGAATCTCAAACCTCAGAAATCGGCTTTCACTTCCTCTCAGTACGGGTTAAGTGTTGCTTGTAACTTATGCTTCAAGTAGTTCGAGTCCTCAATCGTCTAGCTTAGTGCGACCGGACGGCGACGAACTACCGTCTAAAACCAAGAATTAATGCATACCAACCAATCTCTCAAAACTCTCAAAAACAAAGTCCTCCAAGGAGGTATTTATCTAACTATTAGACAGTTGGCAGCATCAGCGCTTTCCTTAGTCAGCGTGCTGGTAATTGCTCGCGTCTTAGGACCAGAAAATTATGGCGTAGTTGTCTCGGCTGCATTTATTCTTTACTTTACTTTCTGGACGGCAAAATGCGGCTTAGATGTCTACTCGATCCGCCAACCCACTTTACCGAAAGATGCCGCAGAGCAGATTTTAGCGTTTTACAATACGGTAGGAATCGGGCTGTGCGTGTTGCTGTGGTTTGCTACGCCTCTAGTGGGTGCGTGGACGGGACAAAGCGTGCTAGTCGAAGTCCTGCGGTGGCTCGTTCCCGTCATTTGGTTGGAAATGGTAGCTAGTGCCTCGATCGCCATGATGGAGCGAGAACTGCGTTTTCCCCAAGTTGGTTTGGTTGAAACTTTGGCACAGGTATCGAACTATGCAGTCTCCGTACCGCTCGTACTCCTAAATTGGGGCTATTGGGGACCAATCGCTGGTTTTGTCGTTCAGTTTACGCTACTAGCGGTGATGGCTTCTGTTTGCTATCCGATCGCGTGGCGTTGGCGCTGGCAACCGCAATTCATTGGTTCTGCACTGCGTAGCGGTTTGGCTTACTCCGGCTCTAATTTAATTTGGAATTTTAAAACTCTCACCGTCCCCCTAGTTGTGAGCCGTCTAGGTGGGTTAGAAGCGGCTGGAATTGTCGGTATTGCCATCCGTCTTTCCGATCAGTTGGGAATGCTGCGGATCGTGATCGCTCGGCTTTCCATCAGCACTCTTGCCAAATTACTCGGCGATACTGATGCATTGCGCCGCGCCATCAGTCGTGGGATTATCTATCAAGGTCTGTTGGTTGGTCCAGTGTTTGCTCTCTTTTCTTGCTGTGCTAACTGGATCGTCCCTTTAATGTTTGGCAAGAGTTGGCTACCCAGCACCCAAGTCTTTACATTCGTTGCCCTAGCAACCTTGCTCTACACGGTATTCAACATGCATATCTCGGCGTTATATGCCGCAGGACACAATCGCGATGTGGCTCGGTTTAACGCCATCTATATTAGTCTGTTTTGGCTAGCTGCTTGGCTGCTCTTACCAGTTTTAGGAGCTTGGGGTTATGGCGTGGCAGAATTATTTGCCTTACCTAGTTTTTTGGCGCTGCATTTTTCTATCACCAGATTGTGTGGCGCACCGGATTATGGGGATGCAATTTGTTTAATTATCGCCACGGCAATTCCCCTACTTGCTGGTCCCTGGCTGCCGTTTTACATCAGTTTGAGTTTGTTGGTTGCCAGCTATAGTATTTTATTTCTGGCTCGACCCACCCTTAGAAGCATTCCTCTCGAATTGTATGCAGCTTGGAAAACGCCTAAGCCTGCTAAGTAGTAGAAAGTCATTTGTCATTTATGGCGATCGATGGTTAGTTCTTCTCAGTTTTGACTCTTCGTTTTGCTCAAGAGCAAGCTTTTGACTTTTGACTTTTGACTTTTGATCTAGACTGCCAAAAATCGCTGAATGACATCCTGACTGAGTTCGCTGGTAGTACCAGATGCGACAATTCCGCCTTTTTGCATCGCATAGTAACGGTCGGCTTGGCGGACGAAATGCAGGTGTTGTTCTACTAACAGAACGGAAATTCCAGTTGTAGCGATAATGTCGCGAATTGCTGCCTCAATTTCTAAAATAATGGAAGGCTGAATTCCTTCTGTCGGCTCGTCTAATACGAGTAAGCGGGGATTTCCCATTAAGGCACGGGCGATCGCGAGTTGTTGCTGTTGTCCGCCGCTTAAGTCACCACCCATCCGCGATCGCATTGTTTTCAAGACGGGAAACAAGGAAAAAATGCGATCGGGAACCTTTTGATGGTTTTTTCTACCTTGGGGTAGCGCTTCAAAACCGAGTAGTAAATTTTCTTCTACTGTTAAGCGAGGAATAATTTCTCGCCCTTGAGGAACGTAACCAATTCCTAATTTTGCTCGTTTATCTGGAGACTTCAAAGTTATCGGCTGTCCGGCAAAAGTTACTGCACCGCTACGAGGTTTAATTAACCCCATAATTGTTTTTAGCAGCGTCGTTTTTCCCACACCGTTGCGCCCGATCAGACAAACCATTTGTCCTTCTGTAACGCTAAGATCTACGTTGCGTAAAATATGGCTTTCACCATAATAGACATTCAGTCCCGCAACTTGTAACACTGGTTTTTGGGCAGTAGAAGAATTGAATGATGAGGCGATCGCGTCTGTAGCAGGATTCATATTTTATTTTTGGTAATTGGTAATTGGTAATTGGTAATTGGTAATTGGTAATTGGTAGTTGGTAGTTGCTCCCCCAGCTTTCCCAGCTCTCTTTTCCCTGCTCCCTACTCCCTGCTCCCTGCTCCCTGCTTGTGTTCTACTTCTTGTCCCAAATACACTTCAATCACGCGAGGATCGTTTTGTACTTCGTCAATGTTACCTTCACACAGTACCGAACCTTGATGCAACACTGTTACCTTACGCGCAATCTGACGCACGAATTCCATATCATGCTCGATCACCATAATGGAATGACTTTGAGCCAAAGCTAAGAGTAAATTCCCGACATTTTCGGTTTCTTCATCGGTTAACCCTGCAACAGGTTCGTCAACTAATAATAAATCTGGCGATTGCGCTACCAGCATTCCAATTTCCAGACGCTGTTTTTCTCCGTGAGATAGTTTTGACGCAGGTAGATCTGCATTTGCAGTGAGTCCAATTGTTTCTAATAACCCAGATACGGTTTGGCGTTCCGCACTCTTAGGTTTACCAAATAAAGTTGACCACAGCTTTTTTTGTTGATTGCACGTGATTTCTAAATTTTCTCGTGGAGTTAAGTTGAGATATATTCTAGGCGTTTGAAACTTGCGACCGATCCCCATGCGGGCAATTTGATGTTCTTTGAGCGATCGCAAGTTTTTTCCTTTGAACAATACCCGTCCTTGAGTTGGTTTTGTCTTCCCTGTAATCACGTCCAAAAATGTTGTTTTTCCTGCTCCATTAGGACCAATAATAACTCTTAATTCACCTTTGTCTAGACTAAAATTAAGATTTTTCAGTGCCTTAAATCCGTCAAAACTGACCGTAACATCTTCTATTTCTAAAATTTTTTCGCCCACTTTATACCCCCTGTTTCAGTTATCAGTTATCAGTTATCAGTTATCAGTTATCAGTGGTAGTTGGTAATTGGGTGGTGCGTGGTGCGCTCAGGCGTGGTGCGTGGTGGGTGTAGTGTTTTTTCTCCCTCAGCTCCCTCAGCTCTCTTCTCTCCCTCAGCTCCCTTCTCCCCCTTGTCTCCCTTGTCT
>NZ_PYCI01000168.1:0-13546 GCF_003015105.1 Chroococcidiopsis sp. CCALA 051
AGATGTGTATAAGAGACAGTTTCTAGCTGTTCCAACTGCGCTTCTAATTCCTGCACCTCCAAAGCTGCCATTTCCTGCAACTCTGGATCGCTAGCTGCTTCTTTTAAAACTTGACGCGCTCCTTTAAGCTCTTCCTGAGCGGTTTTCCAAGTTTCATAAGTATTGACGACTTCTTCAAAAGAAGAACGAGCCTTCGCGACCCGATGCATCTCTACCGGATCGGTAGCAATATCTGGGTCGGCAAGGCGACGAGTCAATTCATTGTAGGTTTGCTCGACTGATTTGAGCTTATTTAGCAGGTAAGGTTCCGCCATAATTGCGATCGCTCAGCAAATAGTAGATTGGGTCATATACGAAAATTTTAGACTTCAGATTTTTCTAACTTAAATCCAAAATCTAAAATCCAAAATTGAACTGACCGCGCTACTTCTTCTTGGGCTTTCCTTCTGTATTGCCTGCTTGGGAGGAATCCATCATGCCGTATTTTCTCAAGAAGCGTTCTACGCGCCCTTCAGTATCGATAATCTTTTGAGTTCCAGTATAGAACGGGTGATTGCCAGACCAGACATCAACGTGGAGTTCTGGCTTGGTCGAACCAACAGTCATTACTAGTTCCCCGTTGCAGTAAACCTTAGCTTCGGGATACCACTGCGGATGAATATCTGGTTTTGCCATCTTTTTTTCCTATTTTTCTAATCTTATTGTAGCTTTTGGCTGGTAATAGCTAGTAAGTAATAGGCAACTACTAATTACCCATTACCCATTACCAATTTATCGCTTCGAGAATTGAGGAGCTTTCCGTGCTTTATGTAAGCCGTATTTCTTCCGTTCTTTAGCTCTGGGATCGCGAGTTAAATAACCCTCTTTCTTCAGATGCAAGCGATTTTCTGGCTCCAATTGACAAAGGGCGCGGGCAACTCCTAAACGAATTGAATCGGCTTGTCCGGTTAAGCCGCCGCCGTGAGCGTTTACGAGAATGTCGTATTCGTTCTCTAGACCTAGCGTCTCTAGAGGTGCTTTAGCGGCTGCAAGGTAGCTGGCATTGAATTGAAAATATAAGTCGCCAGCTTTACCATTGACGACGAGTTGACCGTTACCTGGAACTAGACGAACTCTAGCTACAGACGCTTTGCGTCGTCCTGTACCCCAGTACATGACTCGCCCGTTAGTGGCAGGGGTTTGTGTTGCTTGCATTACTTGTCTCCTGGGATGGTTTGAATTTTAATTGCTTCTGGTTTCTGTGCTTGATGGGGATGTTCTGCACCAGCATAGACTTTGAGCTTAGTAAAGAGTTGTCTGCCCAAGCTATTTTTTGGCAGCATACCTTTAACAGCTTGTTCTACAATGCGCTCTGGTATCCTTGCTTGAAGTTGAGCAAAGGTTTCGGTTTTCATTCCGCCAGGTCTTCCAGAATGACGGCGGTAAACTTTTTGACTGCGTTTTTTCCCTGTAACTTTGATCTTCTCAGCGTTAACAACGATGACAAAATCACCAGTGTCCATATGTGGAGTAAATTCTGGCTTATTTTTGCCTCGCAAAATATTAGCAATTTCAGTGGCGAGCCTGCCTAAACGCTGGTCAGCAGCATCGACCAGATACCACTGCTGATTAATCGTATCTTGAGGGGGGATGTAGGTTTTGGTCATGGTGGTTTTACTATCCTGAAATAATCTACTGGAATATTTACCCTAAAATAATTTACTTGAAATAATTTGGGTTCATGTTTGTGCGGCAGCCTGAGAAAGTAGAGCAGATGCTATACAGGATGGAGTAGAAATCGGCTCTGTCTGTTCTGTTGGGGCAGCGGTTACATCTGGTAAGAAAAACTGGGGTTGCGTATCATACCAAACTTCAGCAGGAAAAGGAAATTCAGTATAGCCAACTCGCAGCAGACACAAGCCAGCAGCAGGGGCGGCGTACTTGACTTCGGCGCGGCGTTGCTGCTGCCAAATCTCGGTAAAATTGGCTAGCGATCGCTGTCCGCTACCCACTTGAACCAGCAATCCCAGTAATAACCGCACCATGCCGTACAAAAAGCCATTTGCCTGCAATTCAATTTGCACGAACGAACCTTGACGATGGCATTCCGCTGCTTGTACTTCTACCCAAGAATGAGCGCGACTAGAACCCGCCCGATGAAAAGCTGCTAAATGGTGGTTGCCGAGTAGAGGTTTTAATGCTGCTTGAATTAATGATTCATCTAGAGGTACGTGATAATAGTGCCAGCTAAAAGCTTTGGCAAACAAATTCGGTCGGGGGTCGGTGTAGAGAGTGTAGCGATAGCGCCGCCACTTAGCAGAAAAGCGGGCGTGCCAATCCAAGCTCACCTCAGCCGAAGCGCGAATTAAGATATCTTCTGGCAGACGACTGTTGAGAATTGCTGCCCAGCGATGAGCTGGAATCGGACAATCAACTACATCAAAGTGAGCGACTTGGGCAGCAGCATGAACCCCAGCATCCGTTCTGCCTGCTCCATGAATGACAATTGGATAACCCAAAACCTTGGCGATCGCAGTTTCTATTTCTTCCTGAACCGTACGCTGCTGCGGCTGTCGCTGCCATCCATGAAAACGAGTACCCAGGTATTGAATTACCAGGGCGACTCTACTTGTCAATTCAGGTTGCCGAACAGCCATTTCCAAAGCGCCACAGTATTTTAAACGAGTTCGATAATTGCCATTTCTGCGTTGTCGCCCCGACGGCGTATCGTTTGTAAAACGCGAGTGTAACCACCAGCGCGGCTACCATAGCGATCGGGGACTTGCTCGAAGAGAGCGTGTACGAGTTGCTTATCGTAGATATATCCCATAGCTTGACGACGAGCTGCTAAAGAGCCGTCTTTAGCTAGGGTAATCATTTTTTCTGCTTCAGACTGTACGACCTTTGCTCTTACTTTAGTCGTGGTAATTCGTCCGTGTCTGAGTAGTTCGGTGGTCAGCGCTCTTAGTAGGGCGCGGCGTTGGTCTGCTGGTTTACTAAGTTTTTTAATGCTATTGCGGTGACGCATGATCGTAAAAGGATGTAAGGTCGGGGGTGAAGGATGGATTGCTACATCCTTCTTTCAAAGAGTATTTCAGGTAGGTTTAGAAGATTTTTCGTGCGGCAAGGTAATGCCTAGACGCTTCTGCAACGCTTCGATCACTTCCTCTGCGGACTTCTGACCGAAGTTCTTAATTTCTAGTAGATCTTCTTGGGTGTAGTCTAGTAAGTCAGCTACCGAATTCACCTGCGCTCGTTTGAGACAGTTGTAAGCCCTAACAGAAAGTTGCAGTTCTTCAATTGGAATCTGACTAGTCGGGTCTTCGTCGGCGGGAATTTCGTCTTTCATCGCCGCCAGCGAGATGTCTTTTAAGGGTGTGAACAGGTCAACGAGAATATTTGCAGCAGAAGAAAGGGCTTCTTGCGGTGTTAGGCTACCATTTGTCCAAATTTCCATGATCAACCGATCTTTTTGCAGCGAGCCGTCTACCCGCGCATCTTCAACGCTGTAGTTGACCTTACGAACTGGCATAAAGATCGAGTCAATTTGCAGGTAATCGATGGACGTAGCTTCGTCGCGCCCTCGTTCGACCGTGCGATAGCCCTTTCCCCGTTCGACCCGAAATTCCATTTCTAATTTCGCCCCGTCTGCTAGGGTAGCTACGTACTGATTGGGGTCGATAATTTCTACTTCTGCTGGTAGATCGAAATGAGCCGCAGTAACTGTAGTAGCCCCGTGGACGAGCAATCGACCAGTTACGGCTTGCGAGGAGTGGCTTCTGAGGACGATTTCTTTCATCTGCATCAGAATTTCCATTACGTCCTCGCGCACGCCAGGAATTGTAGCAAATTCATGGCTTACTCCTGCAATTCGGACGGCTGTGACTGCTGTACCTTCTAGATTAGAGAGTAAAATTCGCCTTAAGGCGTTACCTACTGTCGTTCCTTGACCGCGATCGAGAGGTTCCAAGACGAACTTACTATATTGACTCCGATTCTCCTGCGTAATAGACTCAACACATTCGATTTGAAATTGCGCCACGGAGTAACCTCCCCTATTGTTAGCTCCTATAAATTGGCATAGCAACCGCTTGCCTGAATTACATGCCTGAATTTTTTTACCTGAATTTCTGACTTGATTTATCCGTTCCGCCGTTTCAGTTTCTAGCTGACTTTTGGGACAAGATAACGCGATCGCCCACTGGACGAACGCGCAGGTTGCAGAAATTTCCACATCTTTTTGGACATTTGAGTTTACACTCGGCGGCGTTTGGGCGGACGACAGCCATTATGTGGAATAGGCGTGATGTCGCGAATTAGAGTAATTTCTAATCCCGCCCCTTGCAGCGCTCTAATTGCTGTTTCTCTGCCTGCTCCAGGTCCGCTGACCATGACTTCGATCTGACGCATACCTTGGTCAACTGCGCGTCGTGCAGCACTTTCAGCAGCAGTCTGCGCGGCAAAAGGAGTGCCTTTCTTCGCTCCCTTAAAGCCGCTAGAACCAGCCGATGCCCACGAAATCGCATCGCCATTTTGATCTGTAATGGTGACTATGCTGTTGTTGAATGTGGATTGGATGTATGCCATGCCATTTGGTACGTTGCGTTTTTGCTTTTTCGTACCGCTTTTCTTAGTTGGTCGCGCCATAGGGTTACGATCGGTTTAATTTTGCTCTACTCAATTCAAAAATGCTCTATATTGCTAGGAAGTTATTTATTTCCCTGGAGCCTTTTTCTTCCCTGCTACCGTTTGTCGTCTGCCTCGACGGGTACGAGCATTAGTACGAGTGCGTTGTCCTCTAACGGGTAAGCCCATCCGATGACGACGACCCCGATACGTACCAATATCGATCAGGCGCTTGATGTTCATCGTCTCCAAACGCCTTAAATCTCCTTCAACTTGATAGTTTGCTTCTATCTCGTTTCTCAGAGCTGCTACATCGGCATCGCCGAGATCTTTGACGCGGGTATCTGGGTTGACACCTGTAGTCGCCAAAATTTCTTTCGATCTCGTTAAGCCGATCCCATAAATATAGGTCAGACCGATCTCAATCCGCTTATCTCGCGGAAGGTCTACACCAGATATCCGTGCCACGCTGTTTCTCCCTAGTCTTGCTTTGCTGCAACAATATTCACTCTTTCATGGTGTTAACTGAGACACCACATGGCGACGATCGCCGCCAATCATTTTATAGTTAGCCTTGACGTTGCTTGTGTTTCGGGTTAGAACAAATAACCATTACCCTACCTTTACGGCGGATAACGTTACACTTTTCACAAATTCTTTTTACAGAAGCTCTAACTTTCATGACTTTTACATTTACAAACTCTATATTATAATACTAGGATTGGATTTTCCGCAAGAATTTAGCACTCCTACTGAGTTTTCAGACTTGGATGTTGCTAAAAATTAACTTCAATTATTTTTTGCGCAGTCTATAGGTAATTCTACCTTTAGACAAATCGTATGGCGTGAGTTCGACTTTCACGCGATCGCCAGGTAGAATCTTGATATAGTTACGGCGAATTTTGCCGGAGATGTGGGCGAGTACGTTAAAGCCGTTGTCCAGATCGACGCGAAACATAGCATTAGGCAGCGATTCTGTCACCGTGCCTTCCATTTCAATTAAATCTTGTTTAGACAACTTGTTGATTCCTCAACTCTACTGATTTTTCTGTGGAATTAGCTCTAGCACTTTTGGACATATTTTTCCACCGTTAATATATCTTATCGAAAATCGGGAGTCGGGAGTCGGGAAGAAGAGAACTGAAGAAGCAGAGGGGCTTCAGGCGCAGAAGGCGCTGCACCGCTCGCTTCAACACAAGAGCGCACCGCGCACCAACTTCTTACCAACTACCAATTACCCACATCCCACAACATCCCCAATAGTTAGCTATGAACTGCTGTTTGCAGGTGAGCCATCACTTCTTCCATCGAGCGATCGCCATCTACTGAAACGAGTTGTTGGCGATTGCGGTAGAAATCAATTAAGGGCGAAGTTTCTTGGTGATAGACTTCCAAGCGACGGCGAATCACTTCTTCAGTGTCGTCAGCTCGTCCTTCTTTTTCTGCCCGTTTCAGCAACCGATCTACAACGATCGCTTCTGGTACTTCTAGATTCACCACTCGCGTAGAACCTTGGTTAAGCTTTTGCAGCAGTTCGTCTAAAAATACTGCTTGGCTGAGCTTGCGAGGAAACCCATCTAGAATCCATCCCGCTTGCGCGTCTGATTGCTGAAGGCGTTCGGCAACGAGATCGTTTACTAGCTGGTCGGGGACGAGTTCGCCTCGGTCGGCATAGCCTTGAGCTTGAATTCCTAAAGGCGTGCGATCGCGCATAGCTTGGCGCAAAATATCACCAGTCGAGATATGAGGGATCTGCCAGGAATTGGCAAGGTGTTTTGCTTGCGTGCCTTTACCTGCTCCTGGCGGTCCCAAAAAAATCAATCGCGGCACTACTTCACCATTCCTTCATAACGCTGGGAGATCACATAAGTTTGAATCTGTTTTGCCGTGTCAATTGCCACACCAACCAGAATCAATAGCGAAGTCGCTCCTAATCCTTGGAAAGTCGGAACTCTAGTAGCACTTTCTACTGCTGTAGGAATAATCGCCACTGCGCCAAGAAAAACAGCTCCCAAAAATGTCAATCGATTTAATACCCGCTCGACGTATTCGCTGGTTGCTTTACCTGGTCTAATTCCTGGAATACTAGAACCCATCTTCTTCAAGTTCTGTGCCAAGTCAACCGGATTCACGATCAACGTGGAGTAGAAATAACTGAAGAAAACAATCATTACGAAGTACACTAGGGCGTAGAGCCAAGGCGTAGAACCGCCAGGACTGATTGCATTGGAGATGTTAATCACGTATTCGTTTTGGGTAAACCTAGCGAGTGAAGCTGGCAGAATCAGCACGGCAGAAGCAAAAATAATTGGCATTACACCGCCTTGATTCAATCGCAAGGGGAGATAGCTACTCCGCTCTAGATAAAGCTTGCGTCCCACTTGACGACGAGCTGAAATAATCGGAATGCGGCGAGTGCCTTCTTGGACGAAGACAATTCCGACAATCATGACTAAAAATACCAGCAACAGAACGATGACTCGTCCGATGGTTTCCCTGCCTCCAGTTTGTGCCAGAGTAATAGTATCGCCCAAAGATTTAGGTAGAGAGGCAACAATGTTGACAAAAATCAACAGTGATGCACCGTTACCGACACCGCGCTCCGTAATCAGTTCCGATGCCCACATGACAAACATCGAACCAGCTGTGAGTGCGATCGCGGTTTCAATCACAAATACTGGTCCTGGGTTAAGGGCAAACGGTCTGATCCAAATTGCTGCAATAAACGTACTTTGTAGAATTGCCCAACCTAAAGCGACGTAGCGGGTGACTTGAGAAATTTGTCGTCTACCTGCCTCACCCTCATTTTTCTGTAAATTCTCTAAAGCTGGAATCGCAGCCGTCAGTAATTGAATTATGATTGAGGCATTAATGTAAGGCAATATTCCTAAGGCGAAAACTCCCAAAGTTGAAAGTCCGCCGCCGGAAAAGATGTCTAAAAAACCGATGACAGCACTATTATTTTGTACGCTTTGAGCGAACTGTTCGCGATTGATTCCTGGTACGGGTAAAAATACACCCAAGCGAGCCAAAATTAACATGCCAATAGTCACGAGCAACCGTCCTCTCAGTCCGGCTGCTTGTGCCATCTGCATGAAAGTTTCTTGAGCTGTTGGGGCTTTATCTCGACTAATCATAAACGGCTACCTTTCTACTGCCATAGGCATTTGCGTTAAATAACTTCAGTGAAAAACTTTGGCTACTTAACGACTTCACAACTCCCGCCAGCTGCTTCTATCTTGCTTTTAGCTGATGCTGTAAAAGCTGCCGCTTGTACCTTGAGAGCAACGTTTAATTCCCCATCTCCCAAAATTTTCAGCGAACCTTTAGCAGCTTTAATTATTCCCGCCTCTTTTAACGAGGACAAGTTTACTTCCGTATCAGCAGGAAGTGAAGACAGCTTGCTTACATTAATCGTAATGTATTCTTTACGATTAATAATTGGAAAGCCTTTCAACTTAGGTAGACGGCGATACAAGGGCTGCTGTCCGCCTTCAAATCCTGGTCTAGTGCCACCACCAGAACGGGCTTTTTGTCCGCGCATCCCTTTGCCAGCACTCGCGCCCTGTCCGGCAGAAACTCCTCGACCGAGACGACGAGCGCGTTTTTTTGAGCCTTTTTGGGGTCTAACGTCAGTTAGTCTCATAACTTTTTTGTTAGTTTGTCATTGGTCATTGGTTATTAGTCATTGGTCATTTGTTTGACGCATGACGATTAGACGATATAGAGCTTTTCTACTGGAATGCCGCGTTCTTCTGCGACTTCAGCAAAAGTGCGGAGTGTAGCAAGGGCATTAACGGCAGCTCTAGCATTATTCAGGGGGTTGTTGGAACCTAGCTGTTTGGCTAGAATATTCCGCACTCCTGCTAATTCCAGTACGGTTCTGACTGCACCCCCCGCAATTACACCCGTTCCAGGTGCGGCTGGACGCATTAAGACTTTTGCGCCGCCACCAGTGCCATTAGTTGGATGGGGAATCGAGTTAGATTTGGTCAATGGGACATCAATGAGATGTTTTTTGCCATCTGCTACACCTTTTTTCACAGCGCCGATCACATCTCCAGCTTTACCTACTCCGATCCCAACTTGACCGCGCTCGTTACCGACAGCGACAATGGCACGGAAGCTGAGTTTTTTTCCTCCCTTGACGACCTTACTCACTCGCCGGATTTGAATCACCCGCTCTTGAAAAGTTGTTTCTTTTTCTTTAGTTCGATTAGCTTTGCGACGACCTGTTGCCATATTGAGTGCCTCTAAAAATTGTTAATTGCTAATTGTTAATCGTTCATTGTTAATTGCCATCAACTATTAACTATTAACCATTAACAAATTAAAAATCTAATCCTGCTTCCCGTGCTGCGTCAGCTAGTGCTTTGACTCGACCGTGGTAGAGGTTTCCGCCTCGGTCAAAGACAACTTGTGATATGCCTTTAGCTTTAGCGCGTTGGGCAATTAATTTACCGACTTCCACTGATGCTTCGCACGTTCCTTTAGATTCGAGGGATTTTAAATCTGGGTCTAAAGTAGAAGCAGCTACCAAAGTATGATGTTGGGAATCGTCTATGACTTGAGCGTAGATATGCTGGTGAGAGCGAAACACTGCTAGGCGCGGGCGTTCCGTACTGCCTACGACAACTTTTCTGATCCGACGATGCCGTTTTTCCCTGGATTCTTGACGACTGAGCTTCATAATTACTTCTTACCTGCCTTACCAGCTTTACGTCTGACGGCTTCTCCGGCGTAGCGAACGCCTTTACCTTTGTAGGGTTCGGGCGGGCGCTTGTCGCGAATTTGAGCGGCGACGTTGCCAACTAATTCTTTGTCAAAGCCGCTGACAATGACATTCGTGTTGTTTTCTACTGCAAGTTGGATGCCTTCGGGTGGCTCGATTTGTACGGGATGGCTGTAGCCAAGACTGAGGACTAAGTTGCGTCCTTGAACTTGCGCTCGGTAGCCGACTCCCTGAATTTCTAACCGCTTTTGGAATCCTTGCGAAACTCCATCCACCATATTTGCCACTAGGGTGCGGGATAAACCGTGGAGTTGGCGCGAGAGGCGAGAATCATCTTGCCGTTTGACTAAAATTGTGTCTCCTTCCTGTTCCACCGTAACGGCACTGGGAAGGATGCGAGCGAGTTCCCCTTTAGGACCTTTGACGGCAACGTGGGAGCCGTTAATGGTGACGGTAACCTTGCTGGGGATGGTAATGGGACGTTTGCCGATTCGAGACATGATGAACTCCTTGTTTGTCATTAGTCATTGGTCGTTGGTCATTGGTGAATAGAAATGACAAATAACAAATGACAAGTGACGAATTTACCAGATATAGCAGAGAACTTCGCCACCTAGACCTTGACGGCGGGCTTCGCGATCGGTCATGATGCCGTGCGAGGTGGAGATGATAGCAATGCCAATACCACCTAATACTCGCGGTAATTCTTTTCGGTTGGAGTAAACTCGCAGTCCTGGTCTGCTGACTCTTTTGAGCGCAGTGACGATCGGCTGGCGATTTTTACCCTTGTACTTGAGGGTAACTACCAGATTGCGTTTTACCCCTTCTTGCGCTTCTTCTTCAAACTGGGCGATAAAACCTTCTTCTTGTAAGACTCTGGCAAGGTTGCGAGTCATTTTGGTAGAAGGGATTTTTGTTGTCTGATGCCGCGCCATATTAGCATTGCGGATGCGCGTCAGCATATCAGCAATTGTGTCGTTAGCCGCCATCGTTTCCTCTTGTAGAATTTATTGATCTCGGAAGGGCATACCAAATGCTTTGAGTAAGGCACGACCTTCCTCGTCAGTATTGGCAGTGGTAATGATGGAAATATCCATGCCGCGAATTTGGTCGATACTGTCGTATTCGACTTCAGGAAAAATTAGCTGTTCTCTTACACCAAGGGTGTAGTTACCGCGTCCGTCGAAGCTTTTGGGGCTGATGCCGCGAAAGTCACGAATCCGAGGTAAGGCAAGATTGACAAAGCGATCGAGGAAAGCGTACATGCGATCGCCCCGCAGAGTTACCATAATGCCTACTGGCATCCCCTGACGAATTTTAAAGCCCGCGATCGCTTTTTTTGCTCGCGTGACTACGGGTTTTTGACCTGCGATCGTTGCTAGCTCAGTCAAAGACGATTCCATTGCTTTAGCGTTTTGTGCTGCTTCACCTAAACCTCGGTTTATGGTGATTTTCACTAGCTTGGGGACTTGATGGACGTTTTTGTATTGAAATTGCTCCACCAATTGCGGCACAATTTTCTCTTGGTATATGCTTTTGAGTTTTGACGATGCCATAGTCTTTCCTTGTTTACCCTGGTCTTGGTCAGGGAGTTATATTTGTCATACCCTTCGGGAAGGGCTTCGCCCTATGTCATTTGTCATTCGTCAATCACTCATCACTAATGACTAGTGACTAATGACCTATGACTAATTATTTGTCAATGATTTCGCCTGTTTTTTTCAACATTCGCACTTTTTTGCCTTCTTGGTTGAAGGTATAGCAAATTCGGCTAGCGACGTTTTGCTTGGTGGAATAGTGCATGACGTTGGAACTGTGGATGGGAAATTCTAAGGTAACAATCCGACCCGATTCCCCTTCTTCTTTGGGCTTGACATGCTTAGTTTTGACATTTACGCCTTTGATAATCACTTGGCTTTTTTCTGGAAGCGATCGCACAATTTCGCCGACTTTACCTTTATCTGCTCCAGAAATTACCTGTACCGTATCGCCAGTTTTGACGTGCATTTTGTGGCGAACTGGTTTATTTTCTTTGGCTCCTTTTCTCTTTGCCATTACAGCACCTCCGGCGCTAAAGAAACGATTTTGGTATAGTTTTTATCCCGCAGCTCTCTAGCTACAGGTCCAAATACCCGCGTTCCTCTGGGGTTGCCATCTTGGTTGATAATCACGGCAGCATTGTCATCAAAACGAATGCTCATGCCGCTATCACGTCGCAAACCTTTGCGGGTACGAACGATCACCGCTCGCACGACATCGGATTTTTTGATTCCCATATTGGGAATGGCATCTTTAACGACGGCGATAATTACGTCGCCGACGTTCCCGTAACGACGATTACCAGCGCCAAGGACGCGGATACACATTAATTTTCGCGCCCCACTATTGTCCGCGACGTTGAGATAGGTTTGGGGTTGAATCACTGTTGTTCTCCCGTTGTGGTAGTTACAGCAGCGATCGCGGTGGTGGGACTATCGAGAATCTCTATCACTTCCCAGCGTTTCGTACGGCTGAGAGGTCTAGTTTCGCGAATGCGGACGCGATCGCCCTCTTTACATTTATTCTCTTCGTCGTGAGCTTTGTAGCGCCGAGTACGCACGACAATTTTGGCGTACTTGGGGTGAGGAGAGCGGTTTTCTACCGCAACTACCACAGTCTTTTGCATTTTGTCGCTCACGACTAAGCCAATTCTTTCTTTGACTGCCATCGTTACTTACTCTTCTGTTGCGGGTTCAGCTTCATTCGTGTTTGCCAGTTGGCGCTCGCGTTCCACCGTCAGCAATTGCCCTAACCGATGTTTGGCGTGCTTGATTTGGTGTGGCTTTTCTAACTGGCGGGTTGCTTTTTGCAAGCGCAGGCTAAACAATTGCTTTTTAATAGCAATAATTTCTGTTGCTAACTGTTCGTCAGTTAATTCTCTAGCTTCTGAAATCTTAGGTAGGGGCATGACTTATACTTGCTCCTCCTCGCGCATAATAAACTTTGTTTGAATTGGTAGTTTGTGAGAAGCCAACCGCATTGCTTCGCGAGCAGTTGCTTCTGGTACGCCAGCGATTTCAAACAAAATTCGTCCTGGCTTAACTACAGCTACCCAAAACTCAGGCGAACCTTTACCCGAACCCATACGGGTTTCAGCCGGACGCATGGTAACTGGTTTATCGGGGAAAATCCGAATCCAAATCTTCCCACCACGACGGATATAGCGAGTCATGGCACGACGGCTTGCCTCAATTTGCCGCGAGGTAATCCAAGCTGGTTCTTGAGCTTGTAGGGCAAATTCACCAAAGTTGATGTTGCTACCTCTGGTGGCAAGTCCTTTCATTCGTCCGCGTTGTTGTTTGCGGAATTTTGTTCTTCTAGGGCTTAGCATGGTTTGTCATTCGTCATTTGTCATTTGTCATTTGTCATTTGTCATTTGATGACGAATGACAGTTAACCTTCGTTAGAACGGTCTTCAAACTGCTGCCGTCGGCGCTGCTGTTGACGGCGGCGGGGTTGATTGGTTCCAGGGGTAGGCTGTGGTTCTTGTCCAGGGATAATTTCTCCCTTAAACGCCCAAACCTTGATTCCTAAAATGCCGTAAATGGTTTTTGCGGTACAGTAGGCGTAGTCTATATCTGCCCGTAAGGTGTGTAATGGCACTCTACCTTCGCGCGTCCATTCGGTACGGGCAATCTCTGCGCCGTTAAGCCGACCGCCAACTTGAACTCTAATCCCTTGAATACCAGCTCTTTGAGCGCGTTGAATCGCTTGGCGTACTACGCGGCGGAAGGAGACGCGACGCTCTAACTGTTGCGCAATGTACTCGGCAATTAGAAAGGCATCGGCATCAACTTGGGCGACTTCGACAACGTTAATCCGAATTTGGCGTTGGCTGCCCAGAAGTTCTTGAAGTCCGTTACGCAAGGCTTCAATGCCAGCTCCACCACGACCGACGACTACACCAGGGCGAGCAGTGCGTAACTCTAGCTCGATTTGATCTGCTTTACGCTCGATCCTAACTTCAGCAATTCCGGCATTATTGGCAGCATAACGACCTAGCTTCTGCTCGATGTATTGCCGTAGTTTATAGTCTTCTTGGAGAATTTCAGGATATCGCTGTGGCTCGGCAAACCAACGAGAGTGGTGTTCTTTGGTAACGCCGAGGCGAAAACCGACTGGATGAATTTTTTGTCCCATAGTTGAGGGGTAAGGGGTAAGGGGTAAGGG